>CAMGFF010000242.1 GCA_946055125.1 uncultured Prevotellaceae bacterium
CCCAAAATCAGCAATCCTCTCCTCATCACTTTTAATCCAAAATTACCATCATAGCAAAATCCCCCCTCTAACCCCTTACCTCTTACCTCTCACCCCTTACCTCTCCATAAACGAATCTTTGAATCCGAGGAAATAGAGCACGCCATCGAGCCCTATAGTAGATATACTCTGCTTCGCATTAGCCTTCACCTTAGGCTTGGCGTGGTAGGCAATGCCAAGACCGGCAGTGGTGAGCATAGGCAAGTCGTTGGCTCCGTCGCCCACGGCAATCGTCTGGGCAATATCCACATTCTCCACCTGAGCCAGCAGCCTTAGCAGCTCGGCCTTGCGGCGGCCATCGACCACCTCGCCCACATATCGGCCCGTGAGCTTGCCGTCCTCAATCTCAAGCTCGTTGGCATACACATAGTCGATGCCATACTTCTGCTTCAAGTAGTTGCCAAAGTAGTTGAAGCCACCCGAGAGAATCGCAATCTTGAAGCCGGTGCGCTTCAGCACCTTCATCAGTCGGTCCACGCCCTCGGCGATAGGCAGGTTCTCGGCAATATCCTTCATCACGCTCTCATCGAGTCCCTTGAGCAGGGCCACACGCTCGGTGAAGCTCTCAATGAAGTCGATCTCGCCTCGCATGGCACGCTCGGTGATAGCCTTCACCTTGTCGCCCACGCCGGCACGCATCGCCAGCTCATCAATCACCTCAGTCTCAATCAGCGTTGAGTCCATATCGAAGCAAATCAGGCGGCGGCAGCGGCGGAAGATAGTGTCCTCCTGCAGCGAGAGGTCAAACTCCAGCTCATTCGTGAGCCGCATGAAGTCGCGCTGCATCTGCTCGCGGTCGCGCGGAGTGCCACGCACCGAGAACTCGATGCACGAGCGCGTGCGCACCTCCTCGCCATCCTTCAGCGGCACGCGGCCGGTGAGGCGCTGAATGGCGTCGATGTTCAGGCCCTGCTCGGCCACAATCTTGCTCACAGCGGCAATCTGGCGGGCAGTGATGCTGCGTGCCAGTATGGTGATGATGTAGCGGTTCTTGCCCTGCAGTCCCACCCACTCGTCGTAGTCCTCAAGGCGCAGCGGCGTGAAGCGTATCTGCACGTTCTTCTCGGCCGCCCTGAAGAGCAGCTCCTTCATTATGTCGCCGCTCTTGTGGCTCTCGGTCTTGAAAAGAATACCCAGAGCGAGCGTGTGGTGAATGTCGGCCTGGCCGATGTCGAGAATCGATGCGTCGTATTTTCCAAGAATCTCAGTGAGCGCCGTTGTCACTCCAGGGCGGTCCTGCCCCGATATATTAATGAGAATCAGTTCTGTTTCAGTTTTCTCTGCCATATACTAAATATGATAAATTGATTGTTAGTTCTTTTTGGTAAGCATGAGCATGGTCCACGATTTCTTCACATTGTGCAGCACCTCTTGCAGCCCCAGTGGGGTGGCAGCATCAAGCACCACCGGAATGTCGCTCTCATAGAATCCGCTGAGCAGCATCTTCCCGCCCTCGCGCAGCACCATGGCATAGCGGTCGATGTCGGCAGTGATGATATTGCGGTTGATATTGGCAATCACATAGTCGAATTGCATTGTGGGCTTGAGCAGCGAGGCGTCGCCAAGCAGCATCTCCACATTCTCCACTGCATTGAGCTTCACGTTCTCAAGCGTGTTCTGGAATGCAAACTCATCAATCTCTATTCCCACCGCATGGCTCGCCCCACACTTCGAGGCGAGCATGGCAAGGATGCCCGTGCCGGTGCCCATGTCGAGCACGCTCTTGCCGCGCATGTCCTCGCGCAGGATTTGCTCCACCATGAGGCAGGTGGTCTCGTGGTGACCGGTGCCGAATGCCATCTTCGGGTCGATCACTATGTCGTGCTCCAACTTGGGATAGTCCTTGTGGAAGGTGCTGTGTATCACGCAGCGGCCGGCAATCACCATAGGGGTGAAATAGTTCTTCTCCCACTCCTCGTTCCAGTCACGTCCCTCTATGAATTCCTTCTCCCATGTGATGCGCGAGTCGAAGCAGAATTGAGCAAGAGCCTCCTCCACGCTATCGTCGCTGTAGTCGCTGCTCGGCGCATAGGCCACCACGCCGGCGCCTGTGTGCTCAAAGCTCTCAAAGCCGGCCTCGGCAAGCAGCGCGGCAAGCACGTCGCAGCGGTCCTCACTCACCGGGTCGATGGTGAATGTTGCTTTAATGTAGTCGTTCATCTTCGTGTTATCTCTCTTTGTTCTATAAATAAAAAATCAGTGGAGCGACCTCACTTCACCCTGCATCACACGCACGCCACCACCCCACTGCAATCTCATCTTCGCAGGGTGTGCGGGGTGCGCAGCCGGCTTCAATGTGTGTGTTGCGCCACCGCCTGTCATTTTCGCCTTAATAATCTCACAAACCTGAATACCATGCGTGCCACCTTCAGCCCGGTGAGCAGATAGCCGAGCTTGGGAAACCGCGACGCTATGCCGCCTGTCACCATGCCCATCACGCCATCGCTTTGCGTCGCTTCGCCCATCACCTGCTGTGCCTTGCGCTGTAGCACCTCCTTCTGCATGTCGAGCCTCACCGCCACCATGGCGCGGCGCATGCGCAGCTCGTCGAGGGTTTCACCCCGGTATCCTGTGGTCATTGTTTCACTGTCGGTGCTCATGCTTTCGGGGTTTTGTCGTTAAGAAACAATCGGGTGAGGAAGCGCGACACCGGGTCGAGAATCAGCTTCTGCCGCAGCGCCACCACAAGGAGCATTAGCACAACAAAGGCTCCGCTCACTATCAAGTAGGCGCCCCATGTGCACCCTATCGCGTCGCTCAGCAAATACACCACTGCAAACGACAGGTAGAACAGCACGCACGCCCCAAGAATGAGCAGCACCGCCACCAGCGCCACCGCCGAGAGCAGCACCACAAGCTTCTCCACCGTGGTGAGCCTGGCATAGTCGATTTGCAGCGTGAGATACCGCTTCAGCTCGGCCCACAGTTCCTCATATCTATTCTCTGCCATAACGCCCCCGTGCCCTATTGCTCAACCTGTGCGGTTATCTGGTCAACGAGCTCCTCCACGTCGTCGTCGGTGAAGTCGATGCCGCGGCGCTTTAGTATCTCCTTGATTCGCTTGCGCAAATCACTGCCTTTCTCGGGCGCAAAGAGGATGGCAGCGAGGCCGCCAACCAAAGCTCCTCCGAGGAACGCATAAATTAATGCTGAATTTTTCATCATCTCCTTGTCTTTATTATTAGCAAATAGTGGGTGGAGGCGCCGGCCTGCGGCAGTGTCTCCACCCTCGTGCGTCGTGTTTACTCCTGCTTGAGCTCGGTGGTGATTTCGTCCACAAGCTGTTCCATCTTGTCGCCCTTGAGGCATATTCCACGGCGGCGCAGACACTCGGCTATCTTCGCCCTGGTTTCTGAGCCTTTATCGGGTGCAAAAAGCAATCCCACTGCCGCGCCGGCTATCGCGCCGCCAAGCACAGCCAAAATCACATGTAATGGTTTCATAGTCGTCAATAAATTAATTGGTTACATAAGGAAAACACCGGCAGTGAGCCTTTTGTTCCCTTTATATCCATTAAATAATCCTTAATATTTCACCAAAAATAGCAATGAATTTCCACACCACCAAGCCCTGAAGCCTAATTTTAACGTTTATTACCACTTCCCCGCTGCCACGGAATGCCTGCACAATGCTCCTTAATGAAGCCTTTATCTTAATGTGAGTGTCACGACACATTCGCTTTTTCTATCTTCTGTTTCGTTTTTTGCGTATATTCTACACATATTATTTTGCAGCTTCATTTTTTGTCACTATTTTTGCAGTGTAATTTTCACACATAAAAAATTTTTCAATTTTTTCTTAAATAACAGTTACTTTCCTGCTATTTATAGCATAAACAACCAGAAAACAATATAACGACAACTTAAAACGACAACGATTATGGAAAAAAAACAAGATTTTAAGAAGACACAGGTTTTCAACGTGATTATTCTCGACCGCAGCGGCTC
>CAMGFF010000243.1 GCA_946055125.1 uncultured Prevotellaceae bacterium
TATCTGGTGGCTGCCGTGGCGCGGCATCTGGGCCATGTGTGTGCTGCGGGACATGTGGAGACTGCCGATGAGGCGTGGATCCTGCGCGGCGATGGCACGGTGGCTGTGGCCGACTCGCGGTGGCTCACGCACACGCGCACCGGCGGCTATGCGGCGATGATGCCCTTGCCTGGCGCTGGGGTGTATCTTGCCACTGCTGCCGGTGAGCTGCGCGATGCGGCGGTGGAGGTGCCGCAACTGGCGCGGGTGAGGCTGCTCACTGCGCCTTTCTCGCCCACGCCGGGTGTCTTGTTCACTCCGGTGGAGGTGACGGTGGATATTGCGGCCGACTTGATGCAGGGCAGCATAGTGGTTCGTGGCGAGCGCGGACACTCGTGCCATGGCATGGTGCTGTGCCGGCTGAGGGTCGATGGCGAGGTGGCACGGCCCATCGGGCTGCGCCTGCTGTCGCCGCCGCTGCGCACCATGCGTGTGGAGATTGAGGGGAAGGTTTCGGCCGATGCGGAAATAGCGCAGGTATTGGTTAGGAGTTATTAGTTAGGAGTTATTGGTTAGGAGTTAATAGTTAATAGTTAGGAGTTATTAGTTAGGAGGTGGGAGTTTTTGGGGTGGGAGTTTTTGGGTAAAGTGTTTTGTGAGAGTTTTTTGCAGATTTTTGTGGAAAAATTTTGTGGAATCAAAAATTTGCTTTACCTTTGCAGTGTTATTTGTTGCCGATGCCGTAGTTTGGGGCATTGGATGGTATAAAAGCATTGTAAAAAGGTTTAGTTTTTTAACCAGAATTGTTTTTGAGAAGCCATATCTTCGGTATATATGTGGTTTGTTACCGGCTGAATCCGGCAATCCGTTATAAGAATTCCGATGTTAAGCAAATAATGAAAATATTTTGCTGCTAAGCGTATGTGTGTCGGCGTGCATGGTGCCGGCAAGAGCGCAGCGGTGAAAGTGCAGTGCATATTTTGTACTGCAACCTTTGGAATAGAGATGAATAGTATTAAATAGTTGTTTTATAGATAATTGTGTATTTAAGGAATGGGAGAGTCGTGAGACTGTCCCTTTTTTATTTCCATCACGGCGTGGTGCAGAAAATGGTGGGGTGAAATTTTTTTGTGGGGTGTGGAGGAATATTTCGGGGATTATGTGTAATTTTGCATTTCGAATTGTTACATAGAAAAAATAACTATTAAGCCGTGAAGAAGATAATAAGTAATGCCTTGAAGTTTCTCGTGCCGGTGGTGATTGGCGTGGGACTTTTCTGGTTTCTCTACACAAATGTGAATGTGGAGGAGATGAAGAGTGTGATGGCGAGCGATGTAAACTACTGGTGGTTCCTGCCGGTGATAGTGGTGAGCATTTTCAGCCACATTTTCCGCGCCATGCGGTGGCGGCTCCAGCTGCGTGCGATAGGCGTGGATGCTCCTCTTAGCGCGCTTGTCAATTCCATTTTTGGCACCTATGCGGTTAACCTGCTGTTTCCGCGCCTCGGTGAGGTGTGGCGCACGGGATATATCGCGCAGCGGCAAAAGGCGTCGTTCACCACGGTGCTTGGCTCGATGGTGGCCGACCGCCTGAGCGACACGGTGACGGTGCTTGCCCTCACGGTGTTCACTTTCTTCCTGGCGCAGGATGCCTTCATGCAGTTTCTTGCCACTTATCCGCAGATTAAGGATGGGCTTTGGCGCATGGTCACTTCGCCGTGGCTATGGATTGCTGCGGTGGCGGGCATTGCGGTGCTGGTGCGCCTCTTCACTATGAAGACCGAGAATGCCGTGATTCTGAAGGTGAAGACTATGGTGCTCAACTTGTGGAACGGCTTTGCGGCCATCACCCGAATGGAGGGAAAGTGGTGGTTCCTGCTCTACACGGTGCTTGTGTGGGGCTGCTACTACTTGCAGCTCTATATTGCCACTTTTGCGTTCTCGTTCACTGCTCCGCTGGGCGTGGTGCCGGTGCTGGTGCTCTTTGTGCTTAGCAGCATTGGCATGGGTGTGCCCACCAATGGAGGCCTTGGCTCGTGGCACATTGCGATAATCTTCGGCCTGTCGCTCTATGGGGTGGGGGTGTTCGACACGCAGAACTTCGACAGCAACGCCTCGGCCTTTGCGATGCTCGTGTGGGGGGTGCAGACGCTGTTGCTCATTGTGCTGGGCGTGTATGCCTATGTGTCGATGACTGTCGATGGCAGCCGCATAAAGAGCGGCAAGACGGTGGTGCGCACTTCGGGCGATGGAATGAAGCTTTAATATTAGGTAAGAGGTAAGGGGTAAGAGGTAAGAGGTAAGAGGTAAGAGAGTTTTTTGGTAAGGGGTAAGGGGTAAGAGGTTTTTGGGAGGGGAGTTGGTGATATTTTTGATACATATTTATAGGTATGAGTGAGGATAATGACTATTTCGACGAGGAGTATGCTCCCGAAGAAAAAAAGAAGAATGAACCTGCTGAGAGCACCGATGAGAAGGAACTCCGTGAGCTCGAGAAGGTGACGATAAATGTGAAGTTCAACTGGCTTCGCATCGTGGCTGCCGTGGTGTGTGTGCTCATTGTGGCAGGTGCTGCGCTGTGGGTGTGGATGTACTTCTGGGTACCTGTGGTGAGTGAGCAGGAACAGGTGGGTTATGTGGATGAGGTGCGATGCGAGGGCCGCATATTCAAGACTTTTGAGGGCCGACTTCTCACTGTGGGTATGCTCTACGACTCGGTGCCCGACATTACTCGCGAGTTCTCGTTCTCTATCGACAACGACAGCGTGGCCCGCGACCTTATGCGCCTGCAGAAGACGGGCCGCCGCGTGGCTGTGACTTTTAAGGAGTATGACACCTCGCTGCCGTGGCGCGGCAACAGCACTCGTGTGGTGATGAAATTTGAGGAAAGATAGTTCTTTTAGTTAGGAGTTAGGAGTTTTTTAGTGGGGAGGTTTTAGTGGGGAGGTTTTTTTGATATTAGATTTGAATGGTGACTGATGGTTGTTTTTAATACTACTTATCATGTGGCCGACAGCCACGAGCGTGAGTTCATTGAGTGGATTCGCTCGAGCTACATTCCGCGGGCTGTGGAGTGTGGCACGCTGTCGCGGCCGCAGCTGGCGCTCGTCATGGGGCGCGAGGAGGGCAGCGATGGCAACAGCTACTCGCTGCAGTTTCATGCCGAGGGTGTTGATGCGCTTGAGGCGTGGTACCGCCGCACCGGTGCCGGGCTGGTGGCTGAGATTGAGAGCCGCTTTGGCTCGCATGTGGTGGGATTCTCTACTTTACTCACTGTGATTGAATGATGCCCGTGAGCGCCGATTACGACCGTATTATCATAGGCATCGACCCCGGCACTAATGTGATGGGCTATGGCATTCTGGGCATTAAGGGGAAGGCTCCCTCGGTGATTGCCCTTGGTGTGATTAAGCTGAGCCGCTTCGAGGACCACTACCTGCGCCTGCACCGCATCTTCGAGCGTGTGCTGGGGCTGGTGGAGCAGTATCTGCCCGATGAGATGGCCATCGAGGCTCCGTTCTTTGGCAAGAACGTGCAGTCGATGCTCAAGCTTGGGCGTGCTCAGGGCGTGGCGATGGCTGCGGCCCTGCACCGCGATATTCCCATTGCCGAGTATGCCCCACTCAAGATAAAGATGGCAATCACCGGCAATGGCGGGGCCTCGAAGGAGCAGGTGGCCGAGATGCTGCGCCGCATTCTCAACATTCCGCGCGAGCGCATGCCCGAGTTTCTCGATGCCACCGACGCGCTTGCCGCCGCCCTGTGCCACTACTACGAGACGTCGAAGCCCATAGCCCCTCGCAGTTGTTCCTCGTGGAAAGAATTCATAGCCCGTCACCCCGAGAAAGTGAAATAAAGAAGCTTTAGAGCCTTTAGTGGGCTGTTTTTCAATCTATTTTTTTTATCTATAATAAAAATGATTAACTTTGCACGCTGTAATGCGAGAGCT
>CAMGFF010000244.1 GCA_946055125.1 uncultured Prevotellaceae bacterium
TCTAATATCTAATCTCTAATATCTGTTATTTAACTTTGAAGTGCAGCAGCTCGCTGCCATTGAGCGTGCCTTGCACCACCGTTTCGGGGATGAGCTCACGCAATGGGCCTATGTGACTCACAAATATCATGTCGCCCATCTTCAGCATGAAATAGCGGCTCACATATTCTATCGCAGCATCGGTCACCGCCTGAGCCTCAGCCATTGGGCAATCGAGCAGCGTGTCGCCGCACACCGTGGCCGTGAGCCGCTCGCCAAGCTCGGCAGTGGCCGCAAAGTCGCCCACTATCGCCGCGCCATCGAAGGCATTGGCTATCGCACCTGCACCGGCCTGGCCGAAGCTCTCGCGAAGCCCCTCAGCCTCCACAGCCATGCCCAGGGCAAAGGCATCGTAGTAGCGCGATGCAAACCGTCGCGCCACATTCTTCCCCAGGCGGCTAACACGCGCCACCAGGCACGGACGCGCCACAAAACGCTCGGCAAACTCAGGCACAAAGAATGGCTTCCGCGCCGTGAGCAGCGACGAGTCGGTGGTCAGCACCACCTCCGGCAGCTCACGCCCCACCGGGCCAAAGTCCTGTCTTATCCCTAATATCTTCATAATCCCATTATCGCTATTATTCCCCTGTCGCTATTTGCGCTCCTCCATGCGGTTATACATCACCGCAAGATGCGCATATATCGACGTGTTCTGTATCACTATCTCATTGCTCGCCTTCAGCCGCGACGGCGTGAAGTTCCATATCGCCTGTATGCCACACGCTATCATCGTGTCGGTAGCGTCCTGCGCGTGCTCGGCCGGCACTGCAAGTATGCCTATCTCCGTGTCAAGCTCCTTCTGCCGCTCATCAAGCTCCTCCATGTCGTAAATCGGCACGTCGCCTATACAAGTGCCTATCAGGCGGGGGTCAATGTCGAAGCCCGCCACTATGTTAAGCCCCCACTGCATCAGTCCCGAGTCCTGTATCAGCGCCTTCCCGAGGCTTCCCACGCCTATCATGAACGCATTGTGCTGCTTCTTGAACCCAAGAAAATCAACCAGCTCATTCACCAGCGTGTCCACCTCATAGCCTATGCGAGTCTTCCCCTTGATGTTGAGAAACGACAAGTCCTTTGCTATCTGCGACGCATCCACGTTAATCTCCTTCGCTATCTGCGTGCTCGACACATACTCCACGTTGCGCCGCTGCTGCATCGTCAGATACGACAAGTACCACGGCAGGCGGCTTATCGTGGGCTCCGGCAATATTATCTTCGCTATGTTCTTATGGTCAATCATCATCAATCATTCCACAGTATTCTGTCGCCAAAAACTATTGGCTTCTGCAAAGTTACACATTATTTTAGAAAACAAAACAATAAAACGCAATTTAGTTGCACCACCCCACGCACTTTCCCCCACACCCACCCCTCTCCATATGGACATATTCGCTGCTCAACAGCGCAAAAAAACAGCATTATGCCTTTTAAGAACAAAAAATTTAGTAACTTCGCACATAATTGCGCAAGTGCAGACAAAATGGCCGATTAGCTACAAATTATATTAAACATATTGAAAAAACTTTATCGTAGCCGCAAAAGGATGAGCCTTCCCGTCTGTGCCTACTTTGAAGCTTTTTATTCCACAATGAAATCTCTAAAGGACAATAAAGAAATACTCGATTTAACTCGACCAAAAGATTTGCCACTTGCTGTGCAAGGAATTATTGGTGAGCTAATTGAAAAAACGTGCGGTGAAAAATATAATGAACCCATTGGCATAAGATTAGCAGCGCTATTCGATTTGTTTGTTTCTTGCCAATACTATAACGGACTTGCAAACAAAGGCTGGACCTATTGTCCCGAGAGCCCGGACATGCTTTTATACGCCTACACCAACATTTGCCCTCGCTGCCTCGGCAAGCACAAATACATATTCACTAAAGCGAATAAGCCCGAATCGGGTCAAATCGGAATGGCAACAACAGAAATTATCTGTGAAATGCTTGTAGCATATTTTAAGTTAAAAGGCAAGAAAATAGAGATTCTTAAAGCATCGGAACCAATTGATGTAATCGTATATGAGCCGGCCACTCAACTCATGATTCTATCTGAAGTCAAGGCTGCGCCTCTTTTCACCATTCCATTATCTTTGCAATGCGAGAAAATCACAGAGGAAATTGACGGCAGATTGGTGGAGGTGGAGCATAACTTATGCGATAATCCTTTCCTCCATCAATCTCAACCATCATTGTTCTTCCCCGAAAGTAATAATTTGCTTCAGTGCCAATTTCAATTAAACGTTGATTGGAGTAAAGCTTATCCGTTCTTTTACGCAATCAAAGAGCTTTGCTTTTCCGATTCTTCTTTTCTGCCACACTACTTCTCCTTTTGGAATGAGGCTTATTCTACTTATAGGGATAAGGATAAAACTAATCCGATTTTTTGGCTGACAAATGCCTGCGGGCTTCCGGTTCCACGCCCTCTTGATTGGCCAAAACGTAGGAGTGGTGGATATGAAACTGTCTCGGATGCCAAAACAAGCGTAGGCATGGATCGAACCGACGACATCAAGAAGGGCATTTATCAAGTCCTCAAACTTGGCGCTGAGTATAAGCCAAAATATAAAAACATAAAAACAGCTTTAATATCCAACATACATGCGGTAAGGCACTATGACGAATATCTCGAAAGTATAAAAGATATCATTTGGACTTTCGATGAAACTCGAAAAATACACAACTGGTCACAGGTTAATCCCGGTAAACCTCTTTACAATCTCTTTGACGGGATAATTGCATTCACTGAGTCAGACATAAGAGATGAAGATTTAACTCGCTTATTTAGATTTTAATATGATTAGTAATCACATAGCACGAAAAGTAGGTGCCGTAGTTCAAAAAAGAATTGACCACCTTGGTGTAGGACAAAAAATGCAGGATTTGCCCGAGGATCTTTGGCATGACAGCTTTCGATATTATGTTAAAGAAGACCCAAATAGAAAAGGTGGCCCAAATCTGCGCATGATACGGCTCGATCCAAATAAGCCTTCACTCACGGTCACTGGTTTTGTCTTCAATAAATTTGTCCACCCCTCAGAAAATAGGTTTATTACAGTGAGAGAGGCTGCAAGGTTGCAGGGATTTCCCGATGATTTCTCGTTTTGTGGCTCACTGACCAGCACTCAGCAGCAAGTGGGCAATGCTGTCCCCATTCAGTTAGGCACAGCTCTGTTCTCTCAGGTAAGGGAGTTTGCCATTAAGAATAATCTGGTGAAGCATGGCGCATTGTCGGCATTCTCCTTGTTCTGTGGTGCCGGAGGGCTCGACCTGGGCGCGCATTTTGCATCAGGAATTGATTGCCGGTTTGATGTGAGAGTAGCTTTCGACTGTTGGGAGGATGCCTGCAACTCATTAAGGGGATATTCGAAGATTACCACCTGTGTGCAACAAGCTGATATAGCTTCAATCGGCAATCCCAAGGAGTTTTGGCAAGAGCACTCTCGGCTAAATGAAAATCCTGATATTATTTTTGGCGGGCCTCCATGTCAGGCATTTTCGCAAGCCGGAAAGCAGAAAGCTCTTGATGATGAGCGCGGTGTGCTCATTTTTCAGTTTATTCGATTCATTGATTGTCTACGTCCTAAATTTTTTATTATGGAGAATGTGGCTAATCTTCAATCCATAAACAAGGGACGGTTGTATAAGGATATTTTGGAGCAAATGGCCGATTTAGGATATAATGTTACATCGGGCATACTGTGCGCAGCCGATTTTGGCGCGCCTCAATTAAGGCGGCGTATGATATTTATGGGATGTCGCTCCGATATTGGAGTGCTGCATTTGCCCGAGCCTACTCATTCCGGAACGCCTACCATTCTTGGACTGCCTTTGTACAACACCGTTGCCGATGCCTTTCAAGGCCTTCCTGTGCTCAATGAA
>CAMGFF010000245.1 GCA_946055125.1 uncultured Prevotellaceae bacterium
GCGGGTGCAATAGCCCTCGGCCATTTCGAGGTAGCGAGGCCCCTTAGCCAAAGTACCGAACATGGTACCTACCTGGCTGCGAAGGCCCTTGCCAAGGTCCTCAAGCGACGCGCCTATCACAAGTCCGCCCTCGGAGAATGCCGACTGCGTGCGGCCGTAAACGATTTGCAAGAAGAGCTCGCGCATAGCGGTGTTGATCGCATCGCACACGAGGTCGGTGTTGAGAGCTTCAAGAATAGTCTTTCCGGGAAGGATTTCAGATGCCATAGCAGCTGAGTGAGTCATACCCGAGCAACCGATAGTCTCAACGAGAGCCTCTTGAATGATACCCTCTTTCACATTGAGAGTGAGCTTGCATGCACCTTGCTGAGGAGCGCACCAGCCAATACCGTGAGTCAAGCCCGATACGTCCTTAATTTCTTTCGATCTAACCCATTTTCCCTCCTCTGGGATAGGAGCTGAAGGGTGGTTAGCGCCCTTCTTTACGCAGCACATTTCCTGTACTTCATGTGAATAAACCATAATTCTTCTATTTTTTATCGTAATAGTTATGTATCTGTAATCTTCAAGCTATCAGGGGATGCATTCAAACCCACACGCGAGGCACGCCTCGCCCACTCAGGGCACAATGCACTTTTCCACTGTAAAATTAATCATAAAACACAACATCTGCAATGCTTACTGCAAATTTTAATATTTTTTTATATTCCGCCGCCTCGCCCGGAGCAATCCACCCCCACCGGGCATCGCCCCGTGAGCAGAATAATCGCCACCTGCATGCCGACATCCCTGGCACTTTCAAGCCACCTCACTGCCGCCACTCGTGCCGACAAGAACAGCCATCACCGCTTCCTTGTGTACACGGCACAGCCGTCGCCGGTGAGCAACCGCAGAGTGTCGCCGCAAAGCGACTCCACAGCGTAGCGCAGCTCTGTGGCCACCACCGTGTCGCCCACTGATTTCTCTGCCTCAATGATAAGCTAGTCACCACGCACGCTCCAGCGCCTCATCACAGTGCCGGGCACATTCACCGTTACCGCCGAAAAGTCGCCACGCAACATGAATCCGCTCAAACTGTCGGACACAGAACGCGTCCAAGTACCCTCAATCGTGGCAAACGAATCGACAGCCACGCTGTTGGAGTCGCGCCCATCGCTGCACCCGGCAGCATGCCCGCCGCCGCAGGAGGCAAGAGCCGCCACCGCCGCCGCAAAAATCAAAATTCTCTTCATCCCATCACTTTTTCACCCCACAAAATTACATAAAATCCGCAAGATTCAACACCGGCAGGATAAAGAAATCATTTTTCTTTAGAGGAGAAATATAAATCACGAGATTTCTGCACCAACCACACATCGAAATCAATCCCCTCAAAGAAAATCCACAACTTTTCCACCAATCCCATGCAATTCCCCCACACAACAGCCAAAACCAAGAATTGCCCCTCAACGATGTTTCGTCGAGGAGCAATTCTTGCTAATTTAATCAAGTGAAATCACTGACTATCATTACAAACGCTTATAGACGCTGCGTTGCGCACTATTCTGCCCTTGCATGGTCTTCGTGCTAAGTTCAAGATATTCATTAGTCAGCTTCACGATTTCAAACACAGGCCCATATTCACCGAATTGCACTATTCCATTAGCCGCATCATAGCTATATATGCCTATTTCATTCTCATAATGAAACATGTTGCCTACATCGGACACATCTTCACTGTAATTAAATGAGCGAGAATATCTTGAATATGAATAATCTGAATTAATGGTAAGCCATTCTTTGTTCTGCGTTTTTTCTGTGCTATACACGACCTTGTCGATACCAACTTGCCAAAATTCAGAATATGTTGAAGACCATACACCTACCAAGAGAGAGTTCAGCTTGCCACCATGGTGGCGGTTAACCGTGGCTATGGCAGCAAGTTTCTCTGCCCCCGCCTGTATGTAAATTGGGAAATCTTTCAATTCCATACTCGTTCCGCCCCTCAACAGACTGACATTGACGGCAACATTCTCCATCGGTTCAAGCGTCCCTTTTGTTACATCAAATCGTAAATACGAATTGTAGTCGGAATACAAGCTCCAATTTATTGCCTTATTGCCATTGTTTGAAATTACAAAAGCCTTCGCCGATGAATAGTCACCAAAGTCAAGTTCACCCAATAGAATGTCGAGACACGACTCACCCCTATCCATTACCGCATCTGCCGGAACCCGCGTATCGTTTACTGACACCACCGGCGACTCAACTTGTGCCAAATAGCCGTTCTTCATAAACTGAACTATATAGCCCCCGTTTTCGAGACCCGCAAACTCAAAATTACCATCCCGGCCTGTCACCATCGATTTGCCTCCCGGATATAATATAACATTTGCCCCCTGAAGCGGCTCATTAGTCTCACTGTCGGTAACAGTGCCATATATAACCCCGACGCCTGCTGTTTGAATAGCATTATCGGCAACATCATCATTCGAACAGGCAACTTGCACAATGCTTAGTGCAATAATGGCTATCGACCTCAGTTTGTTACTCATAATCATAATCTTCTAATACATTTTTTAATTGTCAGCAAAAAAACTAAACATTATATTCACCATCAAGCAGCGGTTGGTGATTTTATAATCAGGCAAATTCGATAAGTTAGCAAGCCCGTGACGATAGGTAGCACCGATGCGGAATACCGTTCCGACTCCAAAAATCAGCCCTACTTGCCAGCCATAGTCAAAGCGCTTTTGCTGATATGAATCCGACCCATAAAGCCCGGTACTCACCGGTCCCAGTTGCATATCGCTTTGAGTGGAGCCGTATGGTTGGAACACACAACTTCCCTTTGCCTTTATCGTTCCTGCAACACCCACATCAACATATCCTCCGCCTGACACTGAAACACCGATAAAATCGCCATCTCGGCTTTCCCCACAATCATTATTGGGCCAAAATCCGAAAGCAATTGACAGCGGGAATGTGATGTGATGAGATGACGACCTCACCGAATATTTTTGTGTCTGCAATGTTGAAGGATCTCCCAAGACTCCCACTTCTGAAATTTGTTCAAACTTATTGGCTCGGTAGGAATACTCCAGACCTGTTTCCACCTGAAACCATTTTTTGCCAATCTTTAGCCAAAAGCCGCCTTGCCCACCCAAAAGGTTGTCATACTCATTAAACCGCGAGGAGACTCCACTCGTATTCATTCCGGCAAGGAATCCCCCATCTACGACAGTCTCATCGGCCAATGCCATCAACGGCAGTGTCAACAAAAGCACCGTACAAAATGCTCTTGTCTTGACTCTCAATTTCTCCATTCTCATATCATTCAATCAGTTTGCTGGAGAAGCCGATACACGCACCGAAGCCGACCCTCCGGGATAATTTACCGTGAAATAAGTGGTTGCCGCCGATTTAAGCGAAACCCTGTCGACCAACACCCTCACACTCGATGTCATTCCCTGGCCGGTTTGGCCACTCTGTGGAGCTATCTGCAGCCAGTCGACAGTGACCCCCGATATTGTCCACTCTATTGCCCCCGAGCTTCCGGTGTTTCTGATGCTTATGAGCGACTCTGTGAGTGTCGAGCCAAAATCTATCGACAAAGGTGTGATTTCCACCGAACTTACTGTTTGCAAAGGCTCAAGGCTCAAATCGCCCAGAGCCACCTGACCTGCCACAACTGTAATCTGCTTGTAATTGGTCTTGAAGTCGGCTTTCTGCGCCTGTAAGCTATACTGCCCCGGTGTCAATTCCACAAACTCAAAATACCCATCAGAACCTGTTATGGTTGATTTTCCGCCCGGAGTCAACGTGACGCTAACTCCCTGCTGAGGTTCTTCATTGAGCATACTGACTATTCTCCCACGAACTTACCCATGCAAATCTTCTACCGACTCTCGACATTCACTAAAAATGAAAAAACAT
>CAMGFF010000246.1 GCA_946055125.1 uncultured Prevotellaceae bacterium
AGCTCACAGCCCAAAAAATAATGAATATGGATTTTAGAAAAACGCAATATGGTCGCCTGTGGAGTATCGTGTGGCGCGAAATATGCACTTTCGCCCACCGTCCGCTGCTCCTCTTCACCATGCTCGTGGCCCCGGTGGCATGTATGGTGCTGTTCCTGTCTATCATGAGCGACGGTCTGCCCACTTCGCTGCCTGCCGCCGTGGTCGATGAGGACAACACTGCTACCTCCCGTGCCGTGGTGCGCACTCTCGACGCTATGCAGGCCACCAACCTGGTGGCAAGCTACCCCGACTTTGCCTCGGCTCGCCGGGCTATGCTGCGTGGCGAGATTTATGGTTTTTTCCACATTCCCAAGGGTGTGACCGAGAAGGCAATCGCCGGCCGACAGCCTCGCATCGCTTTCTACACCAACGACTGCTACTATATGCCGGCAGCCTTGCTAATGAAGGACATGAAGCTCTCGTCGGAGCTGGTGGGCCTGGCTATCACGCGCGAGAGCCTCTATGGCCACGGCCTCACGCCCCGCGCCGCCATGGGAGTGGTGCAGCCTGTGGTGGTGGAAACGCACCCACTCAATAATCCCGAACTTAACTACTCGGCCTATCTCAACAATATCATTATCCCGGGTATTCTTTTCTTGCTCATAATGATTACCACGGCCTACACCATTGGCATTGAGTGGAAAAATGGCACTCAGCGCGAACTTTATGCTATGAGCGGCTACTCTTCGACCGTGGCGCTGGTGGGCAAACTCCTGCCGCAGACGCTCGTTTTCTCGCTAATGGTGGTGTTCTTCGATGTGTGCTTCTACCGCTACAGCCTGTTTCCCTGCAACTGCGGCATCGTGAGCATGATGCTGCTGGGCATCGTGACCGTGATGGCCTCGCAGGGCCTGGCGGTGTTCATGATGGGGCTGTTTGCCGGACAGATGCGCATGGCGATGAGCGCCTGTTCGCTGTGGGGAATTGTGGCTATGTCGATCACCGGCTTCACTTTCCCGGTGACGGCGATGGACACTCCGCTGCAATGGCTCTCGTGGCTCTTCCCACTGCGCCACTACTATGTGATTTATGTGAACCAGGCTCTCAATGGCTACCCGGTGTGGTATGTGTGGCAGCACGTGGTGGCTCTGCTGGCGTTCATGCTGCTGCCGCTCACTGTGCTGTGGCGCTACCGCGTGGCGTTTCTCAAGATTAAGTATGTTCCTTAAATGCTCTGTGTGTCGATGAAATGGACTAAGAAAATTCTCGGTGTGTGGCTCGATGAGCTGCGGCTGGTGAGCCACGATGTGGGCATCATCATCTTTGTGGTGCTGGTGCCGCTGCTCTATCCGCTGCTCTATGCCTATATCTACAATAACGAGCAGGTGCGCGAGATTCCTTTCGCCCTGGTCGACGACTCCCACTCGGCGCAGAGCCGCGACTTCGTGCGCAAGGTGGATGCCGCTCCCACTGCCGCCCTCTATGCCTCATGCCTGTCGATGGGCGAGGCCGAAGAACTTATGAAGCGCCGCGAGGTGTATGGCATTATACACATTCCCGCCTCCTTTGCACGCGACTTGAGCCGTGGCGACCAGACCACCGTGGGGCTCTACTGCGACATGAGCACCATGCTCTACTACAAGGGCTTGCTCATGGCCGCGAGCAGTGCGTCGCTCGAGGTGAACCGGGGCATAAAGGTGGGTAAGTTCCTCCCCGGAAGCACCGACCGCCAGGATGCCGTGACGGCGATGCCCGTGACCTACGACTCGGTGGCCCTCTACAACCCCCAGAGTGGCTTCGCAAGCTACCTCATTCCGCCGGTGCTTATGCTCATAATCCAGCAGACGCTCCTGCTGGGCATTGGCATGTCGATGGGAAGCACCCGCGAGCGCAACGGCGGGCGCGTTCCGGCGCAGGACAGCGCAATCTCGGTGGTGGTGGGCAAGACGCTATTCTACTTGCCTCTCTATCTGGTGTCGGCAGTGTATATGTTTGTCGTGGTCACCGGTGGCTTCTCCCTGCTACAGCTTGGCGACTACACCACCTTCCTTGCCTTCATCGTGCCATATATTGTGGCGTGCATTATGCTCGGCATCACGCTCTCCATGCTCGTGTATCGCCGCGAAGACTGCATAATGCTATTTGTGTTCATGTCGGTGCCGCTGCTCTTTCTCTCGGGTATTTCCTGGCCCGGGTCGGCAATCCCCGATGTGTGGAAATATGTGTCGTGGCTCTTCCCCTCCACCTTCGGCATGAATGGCTACATGCGCATCACCAGTATGGGTGCCTCGCTTACCGATGTGTCGGCCGAGCTCACCGCCCTTCTCGCCCAGATTGCCGCCTACTTCGCTACCGCCACCCTCCTCTACACCCTTAGAGGTAAGAGGTAAGAGTGGAGAGGTAAGAGCGGAGAGTCTTGCTATCCCCTACTCTCACCTCTTACCTATAATTCGCTCTCCACTAAAACACACTATATCGGCTGGGAAGAGGGTGTTGCCGGCATCATCGGTGGGGGTGGTTTTCAGGAAAAGCACCGGCACTATGGTGTGGGTCCGGGCTGCCGGAAGCAGCGAAGCCTTGCGCAGGAGTTGGGCTGTGAGCTTTGTGCCATTTTCCTGTGTCGTCCATTTGCACTCGCCCACGAGGAGGAAACGCTTGTCGAGCGACTCAGCCACCACGTCAATCTCAATCTGCTCGGGTCTGTTCTGCTCATTCAGCACACTACCCCACCAGCGGTGTGCCGTGCCATACACCCTGCCGCCAATGCTGTTGCCTGTGACGGCATCGCGGCACAACTTCTCCCACCACACACTCACATATTCGTGGAAATGCCGGTCGATCTCCTGCTCTACCGGCATAAGACGGCCGAGTTCGATAAACGAGCGGTTGGGCACCACAAACCTGAAATAGAATGCCATGAATGGGTCGGCAATCCTGTAGAGACTCTTCTTGGTGTTGGTTTCATCGGCTCCCCACGGCAATTCGCGCTCAAGGTATTTGAGGTCGATTAGTTTCTTCAGCGGCCGCGACAGGTTGGTGGCCGGCTCGCCACACCGCGCGGCAATTTCCGACATGCGGCAGGCACCGGCTGCCACATACGACATTATTGTGGCCGTCTTCACAATATCCCTTACATCGTCCTGAAAGAGTTTGGAGGGCTCTTCATAGAGAATGCCGTTGGCCGATAGCACATTGTGCCACAAGGCGTCGCCCAGCGAGTTGTGCGGCTCGCGCAGCTCCCAGTAGCGTGGCACGCCTCCCCACACTGCATATTCCTCGATGGCGCTCACGGCATCGAGGCCGAGGGCTTCGCCCACATAGGGGAGGCGCAAGGGCTTGAGGTTGAGAATCACGTCGGCTCGGCCGTAGAGCGGTGCCGTGGCATCGAGAAACAGGCCGTACATCATCTGCTGCGATGAGCCACACACCACGATGTTGTAGCGCAAGGTGTGTTCGTCGACCAACTTCTGCAGCACCGATGGGAGTTCGGGCGACTGCTCCACCAGGTATGGCAACTCGTCGATGCACAGAGTGAATGGTTCCCGGGTGCGGTAGTTCACCATGCGCAACAGCGACTCCCAGTCGGGGTACGGCACTTTGTCGAAGTCGGGAAACGCCCATGCAAGCACCCTCGATATGAGCATACGCTGGTGACTGCCGTCGGAGCGGTCGGCAAGATAATACACGTCTTTTCCGCCAAGCACCCTTTTTATAAGGGTGGATTTCCCTAACCGGCGGCGGCCATAAACTACTGTGAGTGTGGGCTTTTGCCCTGTAAATGCGGCAGTCAGCCGCGCTTTCTCATCGGTTCTGTCAACGAATCTCATAATCTTCCACGTATTATTATGCAATGCAAACATAATGCTTTTCCTGCATAATTCCAAATTT
>CAMGFF010000247.1 GCA_946055125.1 uncultured Prevotellaceae bacterium
CAAAGGTTCATCTTTATGGCCAACAATAAATTGAATTGTTTGATAGTTATTGTGAATCATTTGTTGGGATTTGTCTCTCGGAGTCATTTTCTTCTTAAGCATTTCTTTGGCGACCTTTCTTGTTGTTACAGCTCCTTCCATTTGACTGGAATATATGGCTTCTTCCATTAATGAACTAACAAGATATTGTTCCTTATTATTGGAATCAATAGTTGAGTCTGTTCCCCAACTTCCTCCCCAAAACATGTCAAATTCATGACACATTCTCTGCATCACATTTGTCAAACTCAAATTCACGCCGTATTTCCCCCATATTTTCACCATATTTTTTAGCCTGGAGGCTTTGACAAAGGTCCACAGTCGCGTAGGTGTATATCCGGCAGGACACTTTTTGTATTTTACAGTATCCCAATAATCGAAGGAATTATTGATTCTTTCTACAATCTCTTCGATTTGTTTATTTGGAGGAGATATTATAGCTTCAAATAAATCTTCCTTATTTATTTCTGGAGCTCTTTCAATTACCATACTATTGATTTTTGCACAAAGTTATCAAATTCTTTCCAGTTTTGCAAACATTGGAAAGAATTTGACAGTTTCCCATTGGCGATTTTAACATGTTAGCCTATATTTCGCAATTTTCAAGGAGTACATTTGTTGAATTGGAGTCCATAAAATGAGTTGAACACTAAATTAGGGATATTCAGTTAATGGCTCAGCTTTGCAATCCGGTGATGGGGCGTGCCTGTCATATATCGGTGCAGGGGGATTGCGTAAAGTTACAAAAAATCTATGACATTGACAAACAATCAGTTGCCTATTTCCTGAATATTCCTAATTACAACGCATGGAATAATGACTGCTGTAATAGTTAATGAATCTGATTTACATTTTGTTTCTGACTGCTTATCTTTTTTTCTCGGTTTTTGGTGGTTGCCGGTGAAAAGTTTTTTGCGGGCGGGGTGAGAATGTCGCAGAAATTTTGTAATTTTGCCGAGATACAAACTCACAAGGCACTATGGCAAAGGAAATCGTAGAAACTCCACTGATGAAGCAATACTTCGAGATGAAAGCTAAGCACCCCGACGCGGTGCTGCTCTTCCGCGTGGGCGACTTCTATGAAACGTTCTCCGACGATGCCATCACTGCCTCGGAGATTCTGGGCATAACACTCACCCGACGCGCCAATGGCTCGGCTCAGTCGGTGGAGCTGGCGGGCTTCCCGCACCATGCCCTCGACACCTACCTGCCCAAGCTCGTGCGCGCCGGCAAGCGCGTGGCTATATGCGAGCAGCTCGAGGATCCCAAGCTCACCAAGAAGCTGGTGAAGCGCGGAATCACCGAGCTGGTCACGCCGGGAGTGTCGATCAACGACAATATACTCAACCACCGCGAGAACAATTTCCTCGCCGCCGTGCACTTTGGGCGCAAGGCGGTGGGCGTGGCGTTTCTCGACATAAGCACGGGCGAGTTCCTCACCGCCGAGGGCTCGGCCGACTATATCGACAAGCTCCTGGGCAATTTCTCGCCCAAGGAGGTGCTCATAGAGCGCAGCCTGCGACAGCAATTCAACGGCTCTTTCTCGGCCCGTTATCTCACCTTTGAGCTCGAGGACTGGATTTTCACCGAGGAGTCGGCCACCGACCGCCTCCTCAAGCACTTCGAGACGCGCAATCTCAAGGGCTTCGGCATAGCCTCGATGCACAGCGCAATCGTGGCCTCGGGCGCGATTCTCTGCTACTTAGACATCACCCAGCACACCCACATAGGCCACATCACCGCCCTCTCGCGCATCGAGGAGGAGCGATATGTGAGGCTCGACAAGTTCACCGTGCGCAACCTGGAGCTGCTCGACTCGATGTGCGACGACGGCAAGAGCCTGCTCTCGGTAATCGACCGCACCCTCTCGCCCATGGGCGCACGCCTGCTGCGCCGCTGGATTCTGTTCCCGCTCAAGGACGTGGCGCAAATCAACAGCCGCCTCGATGTGGTGGAGCACTTCTTCCGCGACACCGAGGGGCGCGACCTGCTCAGGCAGCAGCTGGAGATGATTGGCGACATTGAGCGACTAATCTCGAAGGTGGCGGTGGCACGAATCACCCCCCGCGAACTGGTGCAGCTCAAGAACTCGCTCATGGCTATTGCCCCGGTGAAGGAGCTTTGCTCAACCTCGGGAAACGAGGTGCTGCGCCGCATTGGCGAGCAGCTCAACCCATGCAGCATTATCCGCGACCGAATAGAGCGTGAAATCAACCCCGACGCTTCGAATATGCTCAACCGTGGCAACGTGATGCGCAGCGGCGTGAACGCCGAGCTCGACGACCTGCGAAGCCTCTCGAGCTCGAGCAAGGACTACCTCATGAAAATTCAGCAGCGCGAGAGCGAGCTCACCGGTATTCCAAGCCTCAAGATTGGCTACAACAACGTGTTTGGCTACTACATTGAGGTGCGCAACACCCACCGCGACAAGGTGCCGCAGGAGTGGATTCGCAAGCAGACGCTCGTGAGCGCCGAGCGATATGTGACACAGGAGCTGAAGGACTATGAGGAGAAAATCCTCAACGCCGAGGAGCGAATCCTCGCCCTGGAGCAGCAGCTCTTTGCCGAGCTGGTGAATGCCGTGAGCGAGTATATCCCGGCTATTCAGCTCGACTCCAACCTCATCGCCCGCCTCGACTGCCTATGCGCATTCACCCGCGTGGCTATCGAGAACCACTACAACCGCCCCGTGCTCGACGACTCGCTCGACATCGACATCACCGAGGGCCGGCACCCGGTGATTGAGCGCCAGCTCCCCCCGGGCGAGCGCTATGTGAGCAACAACATTCACTTGGGCAACGACTCGCAGCAAATCATCATGATAACCGGCCCGAATATGGCAGGAAAATCGGCCCTGCTGCGACAGACGGCCCTCATCACGCTCATGGCCCAGATAGGCTGCTTCGTGCCGGCCGAGAGCGCGAAAATTGGCATTGTCGATAAGATATTCACCCGCGTGGGCGCCAGCGACAACATCTCCCTCGGCGAATCGACGTTTATGGTGGAGATGACCGAGGCAGCATCTATCCTCAACAACATAAGCCCACGCAGCCTCATCCTCTTCGATGAGCTGGGGCGCGGCACGAGCACCTACGACGGCATCTCCATCGCCTGGTCGATTGTGGAATATATTCACGAGAACCCCAAGGCGCACGCCAAGACGCTCTTCGCAACGCACTACCACGAGCTCAACGACATGGAGAAAACCTACAAGCGCATCGCCAACTACAACGTGTCGGTGAAGGAAATCAACGGTAAGGTGGTATTCGTGCGCAAGCTCGTGAAGGGCGGCAGCGAGCACAGCTTCGGCATTCATGTGGCGAAAATCGCCGGAATGCCGCCATCAATCGTGAAGCGTGCCGGTGAGGTGCTGAAGCAGCTCGAGGCCAACCACCGCAGCGACGCCTCCACACCCAAGATTGCCCCGCAGCAGGAAGGCGGCATGCAGCTCTCTTTCTTCCAGCTCGACGACCCCGTGCTGTGCCAGGTGCGCGACGAGATTCTGCACGCCGACATCAACAACCTCACCCCCATGGAAGCCCTCAACAAGCTCCACGAAATCAAGAAAATAATCACCGGCCGCAACGAATAGCCCGGTTTATGCCTCACGGCGTGGCGATATTAAGAAAAATTTTATTACTTTTGCGAATGTAATAATCGCGTCGATATGAACAAAACTGACAAGAATTCTTCTCAGCGCACCTCCTGCCGCAGCATTAAGTCGATGGCGGGCAGCCTAAATTATTATATGCTCCTCTCGGCGGCGTGGACTGTGTCGCTCATCCCTGTCGCGGTGCTGCACCTGCTCA
>CAMGFF010000248.1 GCA_946055125.1 uncultured Prevotellaceae bacterium
CACCGTGTTGAGCATACACATGCAGAAGCCGCTGATAAACGCACCCGCAAGATATATCCACATGCTCTCCATCGTGCCCGACAGTAGCTCAAGCACCATGCCTATGATTCCCACCACAAGCGCAAGAAGCGCGGTCTTCTTGTAGCCGAATTTCACAATAAGCATTCCCGAGGGGATTCCCATCACAAGGTAAGCCACAAAGTTGGCATAGTTTCCAATTTGCGACTGAAGCTCCGAGGCTCCAAACTGATTTTGTACGATGACGGCCATCGGTGAGCAAAGGTTGGTCACGAAGGCAATCATTGCGAATAGGGCAATCATCATGATTATGGCTGCCCACTGTTTTGATTTTTGTGCCATTAGTTTTTAAATTTTAGTTATTGTTTGATATTGTTAGTTAGTTTTGTTCATCGTCTTTTAGTGCCGTGATGCGCAAGTTCTGTCCCCCTTTTCCCATCATCTCGTGTGGCACTATTCGTTAAGCATCGGTAAAGGTAGTAATTATTTTTGAAAATAGGCGCACTTTTCAGCCTAAAAGTGCGCCATTATCTTCACAGAGCCGCATTTTTTGCATATTATGCTCCTTTTTATAGCTTTTTTTTATCCTCAAAGCCCCCTTTATCAGTAGCTCCGCGCGCCAAATATCGACGTGCCTATGCGCACCAGCGTCGAGCCTTCTTCTATCGCTATGCGGTAGTCGTCGCTCATGCCCATGCTCACCTCAGTGAACCAGGGCTTGCCGGCAAAGATTCCTTGCCTAAGCTCATCGAAGGTGTGCCTTATCAGCCTGAACTCCCGCCGTATAGCTGCCTCATCGTCGGTGTTGGTGGCCATACCCATCACACCACACACTCTCACGTTGGCCAGACGCTCAATAGCCCCGCTCTCTGCAAGTGCAAAGCACTCCTCAGGCGTAAGCCCAAACTTCGTAGCCTCCTGTGCCACATGAAGCTGCAGCAGCACATCCACAGTGCGCCCTATGCGACGCGCCTCTCGGTCAACGCACTCCAGCAGTCGCTGGCTGTCGATGCTGTGTATCAGCGTCACATAAGGCACCAGCTGACGCACCTTGTTGGTCTGGAGGTGGCCAATAAAGTGCCACTGCACATCGGCAGGCATCTCGCGGTGCTTCACCTCGATTTCCTGCACACGGCTCTCGCCGAAAATCCTTTGCCCCGCATCGTAGGCCTCACGTAGAGCCTCCACCGGGTGGAATTTCGAAACAGCAACGAGCCTCACACCCTGTGGAAGCTCGCCGCCATATTTCACAATTTTCTCTCCAATTTCAGTCATAGCGTTTTTTCAGTTTGGAGTGAGTAGTTAGGAGTGAGTAGTGAGAAGTGAGAAGAATTCTCTATCTTTCACCTCTTATCATCCACCATCTTCTCTTACCTCTCACCTTTAATCACCTCTTACCTAAATATTACAGCTCCACAGGGAACACGTCCATCAACGCAGTCTCGGTGATGGCAGCTATTTCAAAGTCGGCCATTGTGCCCTTCATGCCCTCCATGAAGTTGTCGAGCGCGGCCTGGAAGTTGGCAGCCTGCACAAGTGTGTTCACAGTGGTCTTCTTCTCCACTGCCGTCTTCTCATCTACGGTGATAATATTATATTTCACCTTATACCACTTGTCGCCAGTCTCATCATAGAACACCTCGCTCAGTTTCTCGCGCTTCACCGCGCTCACTGTAAACTCACCCGATATGTACGGTGCCATCTTCTCGGTGATGCGCGACTCAGCCTCAGTGAACGACAGTGCGTCAACCAAGTAAGGCTCATTCACCGCCTTTTGCATTCCATTCTCGAGCATTCTCACATATTTCACTTTACATTCAAACCAGTTTGCCATCTTTTTTCCTTGTTTTCTTTCTTGTTAATATTACTAATTAAATAATCACAAATCCCCATCCTCCTCTAAAAACCCTGCAAAGTTACAACAAACGAGTGAAAAAACAATAAGCTCGCTTAATTGTTTTTTCCGAGTGCGGCCACAGCGAGCCCCTCCAGTTCCCTCCCAATCCCCCCTTGAAATCCCTTATCCCTCATTTTTCTCATTTTTCTCTCAAAATATTTCGCTTTTTCAAATTTTATTGATAATTTTGGGAATTATTAAGTACGCAATTTTGTTATGAACGTTTTTAAGCGCATCTTCCGTTTCTACGTTGAGGGATTCCGAAGCATGACCCTGGGCAGAACGCTCTGGGCTTTAATCATCATCAAGCTTTTCATTATGTTTGCAATTCTCAAGGTTTTCTTCTTCCCCAACTTCCTCTCCACCAACTTCAGCAACGACGACGACCGCGCCCAGCACGTCCGCAGCGAGCTTTCTCGCCCACGCTAATCCAATGCAATATTCAAATTTCTAAATACTAAAACAAACTAAAAAACTTATGGAAGATTTAACTGCTTTAGTCGATTGGTCGAGAGCGCAATTCGCCCTCACGGCCATGTATCACTGGCTTTTCGTCCCTCTCACTTTGGGCCTTTCGGTGATTATCGGCATTATGGAAACTATCTACTACAAGACTCGCGACGTGAAGTGGCTCGCTACCACCAAGTTCTGGATGACGCTTTTCGGCATCAACTTCGCCGTGGGTGTGGCAACGGGTATCATTCTCGAGTTTGAGTTTGGCACCAACTGGTCCAATTACAGCTGGTTTGTGGGCGACATATTCGGTGCGCCTCTCGCCATCGAGGGCATTCTCGCTTTCTTCATGGAATCCACTTTCATCGCCGTGATGTTCTTCGGCTGGAAGAAGGTTTCGCCCAAATTCCACCTCGCTTCAACTTGGCTCACTGCCCTCGGCGCTTCTATCTCGGCTCTGTGGATTCTCATCGCTAATGCCTGGATGCAGCACCCTGTGGGCATGGAGTTCGACCCCGAGCAAATGCGAAATGTGATGACCGACTTCTGGGCTCTCGTGTTCTCACCCGTGGCCATCAACAAGATTCTCCACACCGTGCTCAGCGGCTGGTGCCTCGCCGGCGTGTTTGTGGTGGGCGTGAGCGCATGGCTCCTCCTCAAGAAGCGCAATGTGCCCATGGCTATGCGCAGCATCAAGGTGGGTGCTTGGGTCGGCCTCGTGGGCATCGTTCTCACTGCCGGCTCGGGCGACGGCTCAGCTAAGGTGGTTTCGCGCGTGCAGCCCATGAAGCTCGCCGCTATGGAGGGCCTCTATCACGGCCACCAGGGACAGTCGATTGTGGCTATGGGTATCCTCAACCCCGCCAAGACTCACGACAACGCCGAGGATGAGTTTCTCTTCGACATCTCTATACCCTATGGTCTCTCTATCCTCGCCAATGGCGACATGGACTCTTTCGTCCCCGGTGTCGCCGACCTGGTGAAGGGCATCTCTATCGATGCTAATGGCGACACTGTCAACACCGTTTCCTATGCCGAGCGCATCGTCCGAGGAAAGCTGGCTCAGGAGGCCCTGCGCAACTTCAACGCCGCTCGCTCTGCCGGCGACGCTGCCGCAATGGATGCCGCTCGCGCAAGTATCAAGGAGAATTTCAACTACTTCGGCTATGGCTACCTCAACAGCGTAGATGAGGCTATCCCCAATGTGCCTATCGTATTCTATGCCTTCCACATCATGGTGGTGCTCGGTGGCTACTTCGTGGCTTTCTTCATCCTCGTCCTCTTCATGGTATATAAGAAGGAAGGCTGGCTCACCGGAAACCGCTGGATTCAGCTCATCGCTATCGCTTCTATCCCTCTCGTGTGGATTTGCAGCGAGGCCGGTTGGGTGGTGGCCGAGGTGGGCCGTCAGCCCTGGACTATCGAGGGGCTGCTCCCCAACTGCGCCGCAGTGTCGGCTATCCCCACC
>CAMGFF010000249.1 GCA_946055125.1 uncultured Prevotellaceae bacterium
CGTTATCCACCTGGTAGCAGAAGTTCTTGCCGCAGTCGAGGATATAGATATAGTCCTGGCCATCGACGCTTGCATAGAGAATGTTCTGCGGAGTTACGCCGCTGCTCACACCCATGTCGAAGGGCAGGTTCTTGGTGCCCTCGGGGAGGTCGCTGTCGTCGATGAGCTTGTAGGCCTTGATGTTGCCTCCATAGCAGGCATAATAGAGAGTGGGAGCAGCCTTGTGAGCGCCCACTTGCACGTTCACGTAATTGTCGGCAAGGCGGCGGTTCTCGCCATCTACATCGAAGTAGGTTAGCACCTCAATCTTCTGCGAGCCAATGTTCTTGAAGCGGAGCTTGCCGGGGTTGTCGATTGAGCCATCGTCGTGAGAGTAGCCTTCGAAAGAGGTAATGGGAGTGCCATCGCTCTTCATTGTGCCCTCGGGCATTTTCCAAATGAACTTGCACTTGAGGTTGTCGGGGTTAGGCAGGGTAATGTCGATGGTGATATCCACATCGTTGATTACCACTGTTTCGGCACTCGTCTCGGCCACCTTCATGGTAGGCACAATGTCCATGATGAGCAGAGGATAGGTGCACGAGCCCACGCCATCCACAGTGAGCTTCACCTTGTAGCGGCCCGAGCGAGCATACTTGTGAGTCGGGTTAGGCTCATTGGAAGTGGTACCGTCGCCAAAGTCCCAAGTCACAGCTCCCGAGCGTGAGGAAGTGTTGGTGAATTGCAGGGTCGAGACATAGTAGAAGTCGGTGCTATACTCGTTGCCCGCAACGGCAAACGAGAAATCGACATCCTTCGTGGGGAAGTTCTGATAGTCGGGGGTGCTCTCCACACATGCCGTGGCTATCAGTGCCAAAATGGCTATGAATAGAAATTTAATACGTTTCATAATAATCGTTGATTTTGGCAAAAGTTATTTTAGTTGAATTTGCTTGTCGTCGGTGTCCTTGCCAATCTTTCCGTTGGAGTCGATTACTCTAAATTGCGGAATGATGTAGTAGGTGCGCTTAAACTCAATCGAGTAGCTGGAGTCGGCGCCGTTGAAGATCCAAGCCGTGAAGGGAACCATCTCGGCAAGCTCCTTCCACAATGGCAAATACTCGTGGCGCACGCTTGTCACGGCACCGCCGGTGTCGTCGCTGTAGCGGCAGAAGATCCAGTGCGGGGCCTTATACACGGGATAAATCTTCTCGGGGTCGATACCCGAAGGAGCATCGTCCTTGGTGGCTATCTCGTGCTCCACCTTCACGCCGCCCTCGAGGGTGGCATAGTAGTAGCCTGTGATGGTCTTGGTGTCGATGTCAAACCACAGGTCGCCCTTGGTGCTGCCTGCCTCCTGGCTGTCGCTGAAAGGAATCGGGGTGAGCGAGGGGTACTTGGCATTCACGGCATCAATCTGCTCACGGGTGAAGTCGTAGTTGATGTAGAGCTGTCGCAGTCCGGCAAGGTAGGTGCTGTCGGCAGTGAGGTAGCTCACCATCTTGTCGCAGAACTCCTTCTGGAAACCTGCGGGATAGTAGAGGTCGAATTTCTCCTGATCCCACTGCTCGGGCGAGGCCCATGTGATGGGGCTGAGGGTGCTCGATGTGGGGAACGATGCGTCGAGGTGATACTCGGTGCCGCTGAGCACGGCCTGCGAGTGCGGGAAGGTGCTCACGAGGTGCATTCCGCGCACTGTGTCGTTGGCTGTGACGGTGAGCGTGTAGGCCGGCGAAGAGATGAGCTTCTGTGTGGCGGCGGCGCTCTCCGAGCTTGTAATCATCGCCCACACCTCGCTGTGGTCGATAGTGGCAACATCGCTGGTGGTGTAGTATTTTGCGAGGAAGGCGGCATTCTCACCGGCCGTGCACATAGTGCTTCCCAGCTCCCACGACACCGTGGGCAGCACCTGGCCGATCTCCATATTGTCGGCAAAGGGGTCGTTGACCGAGCACGAGGCTGCTGCCAACATTCCCGCTGCAAAAAGTGCTATTTTACTATATAATTTCATAATCAATTATTGTCTTAAAAAAACGAGTTATCTAATGAATTTTGAATCTTGCCGGGAAGATGGTTTAGTCTCCCAGGATAGAGCCCTCGGTGAGCGACGACACCTTTCCGCGCTCCTGAGCCCACTGCAGCGGCTTCTGAATCCACTTGTAGTTGGCGTAGGCGCCAAGGCGCTCAAGCTCCGAGCGGTTATACTTCATCTCTGTCTCGGGGTCGGCGGGAATGCGCTGCACCCACAGGTTCTCCTTCTCGGTGTCGGTGAGTCCGTCAATCCAGTAGGCGGCATAGAGGTTGTAGGGGCGGCGTAGGTTGCCATAGACAATTTCCTGCTGGTCGCCAATGCCATAGTTGTTGCGCTTGTTGGAGAAGTGGTAGCGGCGCATGTCGGTGAACTGCTCGGGCTGCATGTACATTGCAATGTACTTCTGCGTCATGAGGTCGTAGAGCGAATACTCACTCTCGTTGAAGAACCAATGCTCGTTTCCGCGCTCTGTTACGGGGCGCACGCGAGTCTGGAGCTTGCCGCGGCGGTCAACGGTCTCCCACTTCTGGTTGTTGAGGAAGGCATCGAGCTGAGCGTTCCACACGGTTTCGGCGGAGTAGTCGGTAGAGCCTACGGAGAATCCGGCAAGCTCGGTGGGCTTGCCATTCTCGCACTCACCGGGGTACTGAATACCATAGTTCTTGGTGAGAGCTGCGCGCTGGCGCTCTATGTTGTATTGAGTAGCCTCCTTGGCGAGCTGGCAGGCACCGGCCTTGTTGCCCTTCCAGTATTCGGCCTCAGCCTTGATGAAATAAAGCTCCTCCATGGTGAAAATGGGGTTGTAGCTGTCGTTGGAGCCTGAGTAAGCACCCATGTAGAGGCTTGGATAGTAGTCGGTCTTCATCGAAGTTCCGGCACCGATGTTGTTCTCAAGGAAGCGCATGCGCACCGAAGCGTCGTTGTCGGGTCCTTTGCGGGCAAGCATGAGCAATGGAATGCGGGGGTCGTTGCCGTAGCCCTCGGTGCTGGTACCAAACTCCTTGGAGAAACCTCCCTCGGCGGCAGTGCCCACGCCATTAAGGCCGAGGCAGTCCACGATGAAGTATTTCGACGGCACAGAGCTCTCGAGCAGGTTCTTGCGCGACTCCCAGCCATTGATGATGGGGTTGGCGATGCTCCAGGGGCAGTTCTGCTCATTGGTTCCGCCATCGAAGTTGTAGCGCGGCTCATTGCCAAACCATGCGCCATAGAGCAGGTCGCCGGTGCGCCACTGGGCTATTGCCTTGTCGGCAGCATCGATGATTTTCTGGCAGGTGGCACTCGAGGTGTCGATATTAGGAATGTTGCGTAGCAGCACGCGAGCCTTGATGGCATATACCAGGCCTTTCCACTTCGAGAGGTCGCCGGCATACACGCGGTCCTGCTGTGCGTCGATTGTCTGGTAACCCGAGTTCTGCGAGGGGTCGAAACTGTCGTAGGCGGCGATGAGGTCGTCGCACTCGCGCAGCAACCAGTCATAAACGGTACCCTCGTTGTCGTACTTGGGGCTGTTCGACTTATAGGCCTCGGTGAGAGGCATATCGCCAAACATATCCACATTGAGCTGCGTGGAGAGCAGGCGAATGGTGCGAGCGATGAGAATGTAGTTGGGCGAGCCCACTTGCTCGGCCTGAGCGATGAGGTTCTTCACGTTCACACCGATGTCGTAGTAGTGGCGGCGCCACTGCGGGTGACGGTTCATGGTGAGGAACTCCCACTCACTCTTGTAGGAGAAGGTTCCTATTGCGCTCTTGCCGGTGGTAGTGAGGCACTGCGAGAGATAGATGT
>CAMGFF010000250.1 GCA_946055125.1 uncultured Prevotellaceae bacterium
ACTGAGCTTACTTCTCAGCAGTGAGTTTCTCGGCTGTGAGCTTTTTGGGGCTGTGAGCCATGAGCTATGAGCTATGCTTATTGAGCTATTATTATAATAAGGGGCTGTGTCGCTCAAGGTGACACAGCCTCTTTTGTTTGAATCATGGAGCATGGCTCACCGGGGTTGGGGTGTGTTGCTGTGCCGCCGGCACACGATTATGCGAGCCTCCCGGGTGATTCAGGAATCCAACGTGGTGCGATTCGGGGAAATCCACTAAAAAAGTGAATTTCTCAGGAGCGGAATGTGGCGGGAGTGGCGAGCTGCTGGTAGGCGAAAACGCCTTCCTGCGACAGCTCTACGGGCATGAATGTGCCGTCGCCCTGGAGCATGCGCACATGGGTGTCGTCGATAAACTCCATGAACTTCACCGTCTTGCCATTGGCCGAAACGGACCATGAGTTGTCGGCACCGTTGAAGTCGAAGCGCGTCACCTCACGAGTCGAGAGGTTGGTGATGGTGTAGCCTGCCATGTCGCGGTTCACCTCGTAGCGGGCGTCCTTGCCGTCGATGAATAGAGTGGCGTCGGCGATGGTCTTCTGTCCCGACCAGAACTCGATGCTGTTGATTACCAGGAGGTCGACAGCGCCGGTGATTTCATAAACCGGGAGAATCCAGAATGCGAAGAACACGAGTTCGTTGACAAACTTGCCGCCCACCTGCTTGTTCCAGTCGAGGACTTTGTTGGTGAGCTGGAAGCTGCCGATGCACGAGGAGAGAGATAGCGATGCTGCAACTGTGAGAATAATTGCTACTGAAAAATACTTTTTTTTCATAATAAAAAATTGATTAATAAGTGTGAAATATTTGGTGAATTGTAGAAAAAAATCATTTGCCTGAGAGAAGGGCATATTGGCGGAGTACCTTACGGACGTAGGCCACCGTCTGGCGGCCACGGAAGTAGCCGAAGCGGCACACCTCGTCGTTGTAGTAGTCGGGGTTCGACTTCCAGAGGATAGCTTCCTCCACGTTACCGCTCCACACGGAGGGGTTCTTGCCATGCTTTTGCGCCAGGGCGATAGCGTCGGCGATGTGTCCTATGCCCGAGTTGTAGGCTGCGATGATGAACTTGCGACGTTCCATGGGGTCCTTCACGCGGCGGGCGAGCCAGGCATCGAGGTCCTTTATAGAGCGGGTGGCTATGTCGATGCTTTTCTCGGGGTCGGAGAGCACGGTGGGGTTGAATCCGTAGGCGCGTGCGGTGCCGGGCATAATCTGCATTAGGCCGCGGGCGCCGGCCCAGGAGGTGGCAGTGGTGTCGAAGCGCGACTCAATCCAGGCCTGTGAGGCGAGGAGCTTCCAGTCCCAGCCGATAGCCTTGGCATAGTGGCGGAAGATGTGGTCGAAAGGCGAGATGGCTTTGTGGTGCTTGGGCGGTCGAAGGTACTCGGAGTCGGAATACGACTCATCGCGCTTGCCCAGCTCGAAGTAGCGCTTGAGCACATTCTTGTATTCCTCTTGGCTCTTTGCGAGCGAGCTCCAGGCATCGATGGAGTCGGCGAGAGGAGCGTCGGCGTGCCGCACTGCCCAGGAGGCACGTTGCGGGAAGCTCACTGCGAGTGAGATGTCGATATTGTGGTAGTAGGTGCGGTTGAGGCGTGCGATGTCGCTATCGACGATAGTGAAAGGGATCTTGCCCTTCGACACCATCTCGATAAGGTCCTCGGTGATGAGCGAGTCCTCACTGATTTTGTGAATGACGATGCCGCCGCCAATCTCATTGTCGAGGTTGAGCAGGCGCGACTCATATTTAGAGCCGGCTTCCACGCACACCTCCTTGCCCACAAGCTGAGTGACATCGGTGATTAGGCTATCCTTGGGCGACTTTCGCTGCACGAGCACCTGGTGGGTGACGTTGGGCGTGCCGCAGTGCAGCACCTTGTCCTTAAACTCGGCGGTGACCGGGATTTCGTAGGCGATAATGTCGATCACGCCCGAGTCGAGGAGCTGAAGCATCGACTCCATGTTGCGTGCCACCACCCAGCGGGTGGTGATGTGCTTGTCGCGGGCAAAGTTGTTGATGCGGTCGAATTCATAGCCCATGGTGTCGCCACGGAATATGAAAAGGGAAGTAGGGCTATAGAGCGTGCCCACGCGCAGAGTGTCGGGGAGGCGGTAGGGCGTGTCGTCTCCCCGGGAGTGGCTGCGGCACGCCACCACAGCCATCGCCACCCACAGGGCTACGATGGCAGTGACAAAGTGGTGGTAGGCACGGCGGTTCATGGGAGCTGCGGTTTTAGTATTCAAAAGTGCCGTAGGGCGAGGAGATGGTGAGCTTGTTGGCCGGGGCATCCTCCACGCGGCCCACAATCTGCGCCTCGATACCGAAGGAGGCGGCGATGTCGATTACCGCCTGAGCGTCTTCGGGGGCGAGGTAGATTTCCATGCGGTGACCCATGTTGAATACCTTGTACATTTCCTTCCAGTCGGTCCCCGACTGCTCCTGAATGAGCTTGAAAAGCGGGGGGATAGGGAACAGGTTGTCCTTAATCACATGCTTTCCCTCCACGAAGTGCATGATTTTGGTCTGGGCTCCGCCCGAGCAGTGTACCATTCCGTGGATTTTGGGGCGCATTGCGTCGAGGAGCTTCTTGATTACGGGTGCGTAGGTGCGTGTGGGCGACAGCACCAGCTTGCCGGCGTCGCAAGGCACGCCGTCGACGCGGTCGGTGAGCGCCACACGGCCCGAGTAAACCAGCTCATCGGGAACATTCTTGTCGAAAGTCTCGGGGTATTTTTCGGCGATATATTTTGCGAATACATCGTGGCGTGCCGAAGTGAGGCCGTTGCTGCCCATTCCGCCGTTGTACTCCTTCTCATATGAGGCTTGTCCCGATGAGGCAAGACCCACGATAACGTCGCCGCCACAGATGTTGGCATTGTTGATCACATCGGCGCGGCGCATGCGGCAGGTTACGGTGCTGTCGACGATGATAGTGCGCACGAGGTCGCCCACGTCGGCCGTTTCGCCGCCGGTGGAGATAATGTTCACGCCCAGCTCGCGAAGCTCGGCGAGGAGCTCCTCGGTGCCATTGATGATAGCGGCGATAACCTCACCGGGGATAAGCATCTTGTTTCGGCCAATGGTTGAGGAGAGGAGGATATTGTCGGTTGCGCCCACGCAGAGGAGGTCGTCGATGTTCATAATCAGGGCATCCTGTGCAATTCCCTTCCACACGCTGAGGTCGCCTGTTTCGCGCCAGTAGGCATAGGCGAGGGAGGATTTGGTGCCGGCGCCGTCGGCGTGCATGATGTTGCAGTATTCGGGGTCGCCGCCGAGCACGTCGGGGATAATTTTGCAGAAAGCCTTAGGGAACAGGCCCTTGTCCACATTCTTGATGGCGTTGTGCACATCTTCTTTCGAAGCCGAGACACCACGCAAGTCGTAACGTTGATTACTCATAAGTGTAAGAAAAAAAGTTGAAGTAGAAATAAATATTCAGTTTCAAAGCAGCCCAATCGCGAGGAGATAGAGCAGCGAGGCCGGAGTGACGAGGAGGAGGCTGTCGATGCGGTCGAGGATGCCGCCGTGCCCCGGCATGATGTTGCCCGAGTCCTTCACCCCCAGGGTGCGCTTGATGAGCGACTCCACCAGGTCGCCCCATGTGGCGAATACTGAGGCTGTGATGGCGAAGCCCACAGCGGGTGCCAGACTCCAGCCTTGAGGAAAGAAGCCGAGCCAATGAAGCAGCCATGCGGCAGCTATGCAGAACGCCATTCCACCCCAGAATCCT
>CAMGFF010000251.1 GCA_946055125.1 uncultured Prevotellaceae bacterium
CAAGCCGAGCGCAATGGCAAATTAAAAACGAAGTTTTTGAATTTCGCCATTGCCGGGGCGCCGCCCAACTTTAGTTGTTATTTTTTTAGTTGTTATCTTTGCGGTGAGAAAGGGCGAAATGGGAGGTTTAGACACAAAAATCGTGATTTTTAGCCTATTTTTTGGCAATTACGTTTATAATGTGTAATTTTGCATGCTGAAAAGCAGTGTTTTGTAGCACCTGTGCATTTTTTAGCTATTTTTGTCTATGTTAAAAAAGAGTACTTTAGAAAAGGTAATGAGCGAGGATCTTGCGGAGTTGTGGTCAGTGCTTTCGCAAGAGGAGAAGCATATAGTGGTTGATAATTTTGTGATACACAATTTCAAGAAAAATCAAATCATATATGCCGAGAATGATGAGCCGGAATATCTTTGGTGCCTGCTCAAGGGCAAGGTGAAGATGTTTAAGGATGGTATAGGCGGGCGTCAGCAGATAATTCGCCTCTATCGCCCCATTCAGTATTTTGGCTATCGGGCCTACTTTGCCAAGGAGCCTTACGTGTCGAGCACGGCGGCGTTTGAGCCGTCGACGCTGGGCGCAATAAGCATGAGCTTGGTGTCGAAGCTTATCGACGACAACCGGCAGCTGGCGTGGTTCTTCATTCACGAGCTCTCGAAGCACCTGGGAGGCAGCGACACCAAGATGGTCAACCTCACGCAGAAGCACATTCGCGGCCGCCTGGCCGAGTCGCTCTCGCTGCTTATCGACAACTATGGCTATGAGGAGGACGGGGAGACACTGAAGATATACATGGCGCGAGAGGACATCGCCAACCTGTCGAACATGACCACCTCCAACGCCATTCGCACCCTCTCGGCTTTCGTGGCCGAGAAAATCATCACCGTGGATGGCCGCCGCATTAAGGTCATCAACGAGCCTGCACTGCGCAAAATCAGTAAATTCGGATAATTCTCTATTGCTATGAAGATTGCTGAAACCCTGCGGCGCACCGACATTGCCTCCTATCTGCTCTTTATGTGGAACATTGAGGACGTGGTGCGCGTGTTCGGCCTCGATATCGACCGCATCGACGCCGAGTATATCGCAAAATTCCCCGAGGACGAGCGTGCCGGGGCACGCGAGTGGATGGACAACATCGTGAAGATGATGCAGCTTGAGAACGTGCGCGAGCGCGGGCACCTGCAAATCAACAAGAATGTGCTAATCCGCCTCAACGACCTGCACCGCGAGCTGCTCAAGTCGGCCAAGTTCCCCGAGTATGGAGCCGAGTTCTACCGCACCCTGCCCTACATTGTGGAGCTGCGTGCCAAGGCCGGCGAGAATCCCGCCGATGAGATAGAAACTTGCTTCAACGCCCTCTATGGCACCATGCTGCTGCGCATGCAGGGCAAGGAGGTGAGCGAGGGCACGGCACAGGCGGTGAAGCAGATTACGGCTTTCGTCAATATGCTCTCAAAGCTCTTTATTGCCAATGAGAAGAAGCCCATTCTCGACGATGACCCCGACGTGGCCGCCGAGGCTTCGATGTGACACTACTACTCTTTTTCCCCCTAAAAATATAACAATTACACAACGTGGCAAACTTAACTACTGAAATCGCGAAACGTCGCACATTTGCTATCATATCGCACCCCGATGCCGGCAAGACTACGCTCACCGAGAAGCTCCTTCTCTTTGGTGGAGCCATTCATGTGGCCGGCGCGGTGAAATCGAATAAAATCAAGAAAACCGCCACCTCCGACTGGATGGAGATTGAGAAGCAGCGCGGAATATCGGTGGCTACATCGGTGATGGGCTTCAACTATGGCGACTACAAGATAAACATTCTCGACACTCCGGGCCACCAGGACTTCGCCGAGGACACCTACCGCACGCTCACCGCCGTCGACAGCGTTATCATCGTGGTGGACGTGGCAAAGGGCGTGGAGCAGCAGACGCGCAAGCTCATGGAGGTGTGCCGCATGCGGAGCACCCCGGTGATTATCTTCGTGAACAAGCTCGACCGCGAGGGCCGCGACCCATTCGACATTCTCGACGAGCTCGAGAGCGAGCTGAAGATTAGCGTGCGCCCGCTGAGCTGGCCCATCAATATCGGCGCCCGCTTCAAGGGCGTGTATAATATATATGAGGGCGGCCTCGACCTCTTCACCCCCGACAAGCAGAAGGTGACCGAGCGCGTGGAAATCGACGACATCAACGACCCCGCAATCGACGCTGCCGTGGGCGAGGCCGACGCGCAGAAGCTGCGCGACGACCTGGAGCTGATCGAGGGCGTGTATCCCGAGTTCAGCGAGGCCGACTACCTGAGCGGAAAGGTGGCCCCCGTGTTCTTCGGCTCGGCGCTCAACACATTTGGCGTGAAGGAGCTGCTCGACTGCTTCGTGCGCATCGCCCCCTCGCCGCGCCCCACCAAGGCCGAGGAGCGCACCGTGGAGCCGCAGGAGGAGGCCTTCAGCGGCTTCGTATTCAAGATTCACGCCAACATGGACCCCAACCACCGCAGCTGCATCGCCTTTGTGAAAGTGTGCTCGGGAGTGTTCCGCCGCAATGCCAACTACAAGCACATTCGCAGCGGCAAGATGCTCAAGTTCTCGTCGCCCACGGCATTCATGGCGCAGAAGAAGGATATCGTCGACGAGGCCTATCCCGGCGACATCGTGGGAATCCCCGACAATGGCACATTCAAGATAGGCGACACCCTCACCGAGGGCGAGAACCTGCACTACCGCGGCCTGCCGAGCTTCTCGCCCGAGATGTTCAAATACATTGAGAACACCGACCCCATGAAGACCAAGCAGCTCAACAAGGGCGTGGAGCAGCTCATGGACGAGGGCGTGGCGCAGCTCTTCACCAACCAGTTCAACGGCCGCAAGATTATAGGCACGGTGGGGCAGCTGCAATTTGAGGTGATACAGTACCGACTGCTGCACGAATATGGCGCACAATGCCGCTGGGAGCCCATTCACCTCTACAAGGCGTGCTGGATAGAGAGCGACGACGCCGACGCACTCGAGGCATTCAAGCGCCGCAAGCACCAGTTTATGGCACTCGACCGCGAGGGCCGCGACGTGTTTCTCGCCGACTCGGGCTATGTGCTGCAAATGGCACAGAGCGACTTCCCCAAAATCCGCTTCCACTTCACGAGCGAGTTTTGAGCCCGTGAATCAAGCGATTCCATAGTTGCGCATGTAACTGTTATGCTTTTTCCGCTCCGCTCAGTGAGGGTGGCCGAGGCTTTGCGCCAATGGTCTAAACAAGGCGAAAAAACGCATCACAGGGGTGCTTTTGTTGGGAAAATTTTGTAAATTTGCACTTGCAAAGCATTAAAGGCGAATTACCGGAAGTTTTGCGACATAGAAAACGAAGGCACAAATTAATGCGTGGGCTTTATTGTAGCTTGTTGGGGCAAGGTTGCCTCAAGAGGCAATGGCGAGGCGTTCTTGGCTTATAGGTTTACAGGAAGTGTGAGAAAAAAGAACACTACATATCATATTCCCGAAGATGTGGCAACGGCTGTTGCCGCTGAGCGAAGCATGCCCTATGGTTTGCGCACCTATGCAAGCCTCTTCAGCAGTGCCGGCATAGGCTGCTATGGCTTTAAGGAAGCCGGATTTGCACTCTTGGCACCGCGCCACGCGTTTTGAAGCAGATTGCCGGGGGAGAAAAGAAAAAAACTTCATTGATTATCAGGAGATTATCAATGAAGTTTCGTTGTGTTGTTGCTTGGTGGGCGCTGACGGATTCGAACCGCCGACCCTCTGCTTGTAA
>CAMGFF010000252.1 GCA_946055125.1 uncultured Prevotellaceae bacterium
ATTCCTATTATCATCATGGTGCTAAAGTCTTTATGTTGTTTCAAGAGTGTTTATTTGGAACAAAGTTACAACTTTTTCCTTTATTATCACCTCTACACCACAATCTTTTCGCTCATCGGCCAATCACTCTCTATAAAACACCTAATCCATAGAGGAAAATCAGGCTTATGCTCACCGGCGCAACATAGCGTATGCAGAAGCGTATGGGCCTCAGCAGCGTGATGCGACGCGCTCCATAGTCGGTGAGCTGCTCCTCCACCACCTTCTTATCCACTATCCACCCCACAAACACGCTCAGCATCACTCCGCCCAACGGCAGCAGGACATTCGACGACACATAGTCGAACAGCTCAAACAGCGTCAGTCCGGCAACTTTCAAGTCGCTCAAAACCCCAAACGACAGCGCACACAGCGTGCCAAACGCGGCAGCTATTGCCGTGTTGAGCCCTGTGGCGCGGTTACGGCTCATCTTGTGTGCCTCCACAAAGTAGGTTATCGAAATCTCGCTCATCGATATGGTCGACGTCAGCGACGCAAAAAACAGCAGCAGGAAGAATGCCACCGACCACAGATAGCCGCCGGGCAACTGCTGGAATATCTCAGGCAGTATCTGGAACACCAGCTTCGGGCCAGCCGCCGGCTCCATGCCAAAGGAGAACACAGCCGGAAAGATGATGATGCCCGAGAGTATGGCCACCAGCGTGTCGAGCAGCGCGACCACCGTGGCGCTGCGCACCAGCGGTGTGCGGTCGGAAAAATAAGATGCGTAGGTGAGCAGACAGGTGAGGCCCAGGCTCAGCGAGAAAAATGCCTGTCCCAGCGCACCAAGCACCACCTTGGGCGTAAGTGCCGTGAAGTCGGGATTAAAAAGGAAGTTAAGCCCCTCGGCAGCACGCGGCATCATCAGCGAGTTGATGCAAAACACCACAAGTATCACAAAGAGCACCGGCATGAGCACATTCGAGAGCCTCTCAATGCCCTTCTCCACGCCCCTACGCAGCACCATGAAGTTAATAAGCAGGAAGAGCAGAGTCCACATCACAGTGCGCCACCCATTCACCGTGAACGAGCTGAAGAGCGTGGCATATTCCTCGGCCGTGTGGCCGCTAAGCCCTCCCATGAGGGCCTGATAGAGGTATTCCATTATCCACCCCGCCACCACCGAGTAGAAGCTCAGTATCATGAGCGACGCCACTATGCCCACATACGACACCGCGCTGATGTGGCTGTCGGGCTTCAGCTTCTTCAGCGCGGTGAGAGCATTGCTGTGGGTGCTTCGGCCTATCACAAACTCGGCTATCATCACCGGTATGCCCAGCAAGAACACGCACAGAAGATACACTATGAGGAATGCTCCGCCGCCGTGCAGCCCCGCCTCATAGGGAAACCGCCAAATGTTGCCAAGCCCCACTGCCGATCCCACAGTGGCGGCTATCACTCCCATCTTCGTCACAAATTGTGCTCTGTTGCTCATCTCGTGCTTGTTGTTTTATCTTTGTGTTCTTAAAATTGCCTAATCTCTCTCCTCTCGGCCTGCTTCTTCTCCACAGGCTTCTTCTCGGCCTTGGGCTTGCGCCGGGGCTTCACGGTGTCGAGGCGTGCCGAGTCGATTTCGGCCTTGAAGCGAGCCATCTCCACCGAGTCGGCTGCCGCCATAGAGCTGTCGCTGTGCCCTGTCACCGCCACTGCCGCCACTATCGCCGCCACCAGCGCCACGAGCATCACCAGCATGGCCATGCGCTGGCCGCGGTTCATCTCAATCAGTTTCATGCCTCAAGCAAGTTAATGATTTGCGACACCAGGATTGTGGCAATAAGCACCGGACAGATGTATTTCACCAGGAATTGCACCACCGGGGCCACGCGCGAGCTGAAGGAGCCATAGTTGGTGAGCTCGTCATTGATGAAGTCGCGGTGAAGCACCCAGCCCACATAGATGCACAGCCCTATCGCGCTCACCGGCAGCAGGAAGTTGGTGGTGAGCGAGTCGAGGAAGTCGAATACGCTTAGTCCAAGTATCTGCAACTCGGGCATCGCGCCGAGCGACAGCGAGCATATTGCCGATGTGGCAAAGAGCGGCAGCAATATCACCAAGCACGCATTGGTGCGCTTCATGCCGAAGCGGTCGCGCAGGAAGGCTATCGACACCTCGGCTATCGACACCGTGCTGGTGATCGTGGCCACAAAGAGCAGCGTGAAGAAGAGTATTGCCCACAACTGCGAGAGCGGCATTTGCGTGAATATGCCGGGCAGCGTCACAAACACCAGTGTGGTGCCCACCAGCCCGCCGGGATTGTCGTTGAGCCCGAAGCTCATCACCGCAGGGAAGATTATCAGCCCCATGAGCACCGCCACACCGAAGTCGCTCACCGACACCGCCACGGCAGTGCGTGTCATCATCGTGTCCTTGGGATAATAGGCGGCATAGGTCACGAGTATGCCCATGCCAAGGCTAAGCGAGAAGAAGGCCTGCCCCAGCGCGCTTATCACCACGCTTGGCGTAACCTTCGAGAAGTCGGGCTTCAGGAAGAACTCCACGCCCTCGCAGGCTCCGGGCAGCGACAGCGATATGCAGCAAAACACCACTAGCAGCACGAAGAGCAAGGGCATTAGCACATTCGAGAGCTTCTCTATGCCCTTTTTCACGCCTCGCAGCAGCACCACGAGGTTGAGCAGTATCATCACATAGGTCCACAGCACCGGCTTCGTGGCCGAGGCTATTAAGTCGTTCATTTGCGCTGTGAAAACGCCGCTGTTGGCGCTCACGTCGGCATCGAAGTTCACGCCCTCAAAGAGTCCGCCTGTTATCGACTGGTAGAGGTACTCGGTCGACCACCCCGCTACCACCATGTAGAAGGGCAGGATAAGGTAGCTCGACAGCAAGCCGAACACACCCAGCACCCACCACCGTTTCCCCGGAGTGAGATTCTTCATCACCCCCACCGCGTCGCTGCGCCCGGCACGGCCCAGCGAGAACTCGGCAAGCATCACAGGGATGCCCAGCAGCAGCACGCACCCCAGGTACACCAGCAGGAACGCCGAGCCTCCATTGCTCTGCACCACGCTCGGAAAGCGCCAAATGTTGCCAAGTCCCACCGCCGACCCCACGGTCGCTGCTATCACTCCTATCTTCGATCCAAATCCAGCTTCGTTATGTTTCATTCTTTCGCCTTTTCGTTGCTTTAGTGATGTAATTTATTACTATTTATCCTTTTTTGCTTGCAAAATTACAAACTTTTCGACAATTTCACTAATTATGTGCTAAAATTTTGCACCTTGCAATATAATTATTAATTTTGTAGCTGCTTTATACATTTCGTTTTCAAGCATTAATTACTTTCTTTGAGCGTTTTGCCTATACAACCTAAGATATTATGAAGAAGATCACCCTATGTCAGCAAAGCAGGCTTTCGTTTTCAGTTGCATTTGCGGTCTGCGTGTCAGCGATGTCCGCAAACTCACTTGGGGAGATATAAAGAAGGTGGGCGACGACTACAAGATTGAAATCCGTCAAAAGAAGACTCGTGACAGGCTGTCCAATCCCTTGTCGCCTGAAATCCTCCACTGGCTTCCCGAACGTTCCGATGAAGCTTCGTCTTCTGATATTGTCTTCCCTCTTGTTGCTGAACAATATGTGAACGACAAGATAAGGGAGATAGCCAAGGAAGCAGGAATCCACAAACACCTGTCGTTTCACAGCGCACGCCATACCTGTGCCACAATGATGCTCACTTTGGGTG
>CAMGFF010000253.1 GCA_946055125.1 uncultured Prevotellaceae bacterium
TTATGCAGACGGTATTGTTTCACGAAACCGTGTTCGGCCCCATTCACAGCCGCAGGCTTGGCATCTCGCTTGGTATCAACCTCATGCCCAACGATGGCAAGATTTGCTCGATGGACTGCGTGTATTGCGAGGCGGGATATAATGCCCAGGGCCAGGGCACAACCGGAGTGCCCACGCGCAAGGAGGTGCAGAGCCGCCTCCACTCCAAGCTGAGCGCCATGCACGACGCCGGCGACAAGCTCGATGTGATTACCTTCTCGGGCAATGGCGAGCCCACGCTTCACCCCAACTTCAAGGAGATAGTTCACGATGTGCTGCTGCTGCGCAACAAGTTCTACCCCGAGGCCAAGGTGACGGTGCTTAGCAATGCCACAATGGCCGGCCGCAAGACCGTGGCCGACGCGCTGCGCATGGTCGACAACAACGTGCTGAAGCTCGACTCGGCCCTGAGCCACACGCTGAGGCTCATCAACCAGCCCAAGTCGGTGAATGTGCAGGCCGAGGGGCTCATTGAGGACATAAAGCAATTTGCCGGCTCGTGCATAGTGCAGACGCTCATGCTGCGCGGCGAGCACAACGGCCAGCGCATCGACAACACCACCGATGCCGAGGTGGAGGCCCTCATCGCGGCCTATATAGCCATACGCCCACGCGAGGTTATGCTCTACTCCATCGACCGCCGCACCCCCGAGGAGCACCTTGAGAAGGTGCCGAGGGAGGAGCTGGAGGCAATAGCCCGCCGCATTGAGGCAGCCGGCATTGCGGTGCAAGTGAACTGACACGATTTTTTTGCCAAGTGAAGGATAAGCGTGACCATGCAGAGCGTAGTGGCACGCACAGTGAGGGGTGTGATATAATATGGATAATGACTACTTAAACAGGGTTTTGTGGCTCATTGTGGCCACTATCGCAATCCTGCTCGCAGCCTACCGCCTGCCCTCGTTGAGCCTGGGAGGCGTGGAGCTGAGGCGCGTGGAGCTGCTTTCCGACATCTTACCCGGCAACCGGGAGGCCGATGAGGCCGACACGCTGCTGCCCGACACCATGGCCGCGCCACGGCCGCACGGTGAGTGGGTCGACTCGTGCCGGCAGGGGACGACGTGCATTGAGGACTTCAGCACCGACGGGCGCGGCATGGAGCCTTTCTATGAGGCACTGGGCGGCATAGCGTCGCTCGACAGGCCGCTGCGCATCGCCGTGCTTGGCGACAGCTACATAGAGGGCGACATCATCACTGCCGACTTGCGCAACCTGCTCCAGGACCGCTATGGCGGCTGTGGGGTGGGCTTTGTGCCAATGGCATCGGAAACGGCAGGGTTCCGCCGCTCGGTGGTGCACCGCTTCGGTGGCTGGCGGGCCTATAACTCGGTGGGCGGCGACAGCTACAACCGCAACTATGGCATCATCTCGGGTCACTACTTCAAGAACGACAGTGCGGCATGGTCGCTCTTCAAGGGACAGAGCAAATACTGCACGCGCCTCGACACCTGCTACCGCTCGTCGCTGCTGCTGCTTGCTCCCGACACGGTGCGGCTGTCGGCGGTGGTCAATGGAGGGCGCAGCAAGCAGTCATTCACCGTGCTGCCCTCCACCGATATTCAGTGCGTCACCGTGGCCGACACCATTCACTCCATCAGCTGGCGCCCCACGCGCTGCAGCGGACGCACCATATTCTATGGGGCTACGATGGACGACGACCGAGGCATTATCGTCGACAACTTCTCGCTGCGCAGCAGCCCGGGCTCCAACCTGGGCTATGTGCATGAGCAGATGCTGCGCAGCCTCGACCGCGTGCGGCACTACGACCTGGTGATACTGGTGTATGGCCTCAACGTGGCCACGCCGCACGGCAGCGACTACGGCTACTACCGCACGGCGATGAAGAAGGCCATAGAGCGGCTCAAGGAGTGCATGCCCGGCACGGGCTTCCTGCTGGTGAGCATTGGCGACCGCGATGAGCGAGTGGACGGCGTGATGCGCACCATGCGCGGCGTGAAGAACCTGGTGCGCTACCAGCACACCATCGCCGCCGAGAGTGGCATAGCATTCTGGAACCTGCATGAGGCTATGGGCGGCGACGGCAGCATCGCCACCATGGTGAAAGCCCACGAGGCCAACCTCGACTACACCCACATCAACTTCAAGGGCGGGAAGCGGCTGGCCCGCCTGCTATTCGACGCAATGGAATATGGAAAGCAACAGCACGAGCGCCGCAAGGCGTTCATGGCCGGAAAGGAGGTGGCGCAATGAGTGAGATGCTTGAGCAGCTCATGGCGGTGCTGAGCTACAACAGCACGGAGCCTATGATATTCAGCAGCGGAGTGTTCCTGTGGCTCTTCGCGGCGTTCATGGCCATATATGTGGCTCTGCGCCGGCACGACACGGCCCGCATACTCTTCGTTACGTGTTTCTCCTATTATTTCTACTACAAGTCGAGCGGATTCTACTTCTTCCTGCTTGCCGTGGTCACGGTGAGCGACTACTGCATAGCACGCACCATGCAGCAGGTGGCGCGGCAGGGGCTGCGCAGGTTGCTCGTGGCGCTGAGCGTGAGCATCAACCTGGGGCTGCTGTGCTACTTCAAGTACACCAACTTCTTCGGCGAGGTGTGGGCAAGCGCCATGGGGCTTCACTTCGACGCCCTCGACATTTTCCTGCCCGTGGGCATATCCTTCTTCACTTTCCAGTCGCTGAGCTACACCATCGACGTGTATCGCCGCCGCATCGAGCCGCTGCGGTCGCTGCTCGACTATGCCTTCTATGTGTCGTTCTTCCCGCAGCTTGTGGCGGGGCCCATAGTGCGAGCCAAGGACTTCATTCCACAGATACGCCGCCCCTTGCGCGTGAGCCATGCGATGATGGGCGAGGGAGTGTGGCTCATCGCCACGGGCCTCTTCAAGAAAGTGGTGATAAGCGACTACATAAGCGTGAACTTCGTGGAGCGCATCTTTGCCGAGCCGTCGCTCTACTCGGGCGTGGAGAACCTGATGGGCGTGTACGGTTACACGCTGCAAATCTACTGCGACTTCTCGGGCTACAGCGACATGGCGATAGGCATAGCGCTGCTGCTGGGCTTCCGCTTCAACGTGAACTTCGACAGCCCTTATAAGTCGGCCTCAATCACCGAGTTCTGGCGGCGGTGGCACATCTCGCTCTCGTCGTGGCTCAAGGACTACCTCTACATCTCCCTGGGCGGCAACCGCAAGGGCCGCGTGCGCCAGTATGCCAACCTCATCATCACCATGCTGCTGGGCGGACTGTGGCACGGCGCATCGTGGAACTTCGTAGTGTGGGGACTGCTCCACGGCATAGCCCTTGCCGTGCACAAGGCGTGGAGCGCACTCACCGGCTCGCGTGTGGGCGACCGTGGACCCTGGTGGCGGCAGGCTCTCAATGTGCTTGTCACTTTCCACTTCGTGTGCATATGCTGGGTGTTTTTCCGCAATGCCGACTTCACCGGCTCGGCTACCATGCTGGGGCAGATTGCCGGCAACTTCCATGGCGAATTGCTGCCGCAGCTGCTCGCCGGCTACTGGAAGGTTATGGCTCTCATAGCGCTGGGCTATGTGCTTCACTTCGCCCCGGCACGCCTTGAGCGCCGCGCCAAGGTGGCGATGCAGCGTGCGCCTTTTGTGGTGTATCTGGCAGTGATGGTGGTGGTTATCTACATCGCCTTGCAGATGCGCAGCACCGAGATACAGCCATTTATCTATTTCCAATTTTAGGTGAG
>CAMGFF010000254.1 GCA_946055125.1 uncultured Prevotellaceae bacterium
TGCTCCCCAACTGCGCCGCCGTATCGGCTATCCCCACCACATCGGTGATGATCACTTTCTTCATCTTCCTCGTGGTCTTCACAGCTTTCCTCGCTGCCGAGATTAAAATCATGCTTGGCCAAATCTCTAAAAAATCGCAAACCGACCTCGACAAGGCTGAGTTATAATTCACACCACTCTTCTCATCTAATTTATTTATAGTATGTTTACACTCGAATTTCTTCAACAATACTGGTGGTTCCTCATCTCGGTGCTCGGAGCTATCTTGGTTTTCCTCCTCCTCATTCAGGGCGGTCAGTCGCTTTTATTTGAGACTCGCAACGAGATGGAGCGCACTATGATGGTCAATGCTCTTGGCCGAAAGTGGGAACTCTCTTTTACCACTCTCGTGGTATTTGGCGGTGCTTTCTTCGCTTCGTTCCCTCTGTTCTATTCCACAAGCTTCGGCGGTGCCTACTGGGTGTGGATTCTCATTCTTCTCACTTTCGTGCTCCAGGCCGTGAGCTATGAGTTCCGCTCTAAGAAAGGCAATCTGCTCGGCACTCGCACCTACGATGCCTTCCTATCCATTGGCGGTGCTTTGGCTTGCATTCTCCTTGGCGCTGCCGTGAGCACTTTCTTCTTCGGCGCCGAGTTCACTGTCGAGAAGCAGAACCTCGTGGCTGCCGGCACTTCGCCCGTAATCTCCACTTGGGCGCCCACTCACGGTCTTGAGGCTTTCCTATGCTACGAGAACATCCTCCTCGGCGTGGTGGTGCTCCTCCTTGCACGCACTCTCGCCGCTATGTTCTTCATCAAGACCATCGACGGCGGCATCTCCTTCAGCGAGCGTTGCAAGTTCATGGTGATGCGCTATGGCATCGCTTTCGCTCTATTCTTCGTGGCCTATGCAGTTTGCCTCCTCTTTGCCGACGGCTACCAGTGGGCTGCCGATGGCTCAATTGAGCGCGTGGCCAACAAGTATCTCTGGAACCTCATCGAGATGTGGTGGGTGGCTATTATCCTCGTCGTGGGCGTGGTGCTCGTGCTTTATGCAATTATCCGCACTGCTTTCACCAAGGACTACAACAATGGAATCTGGCCCTGCGGAATTGGCACCATTCTCGTGGTGCTGTGCCTCTTCTGGATTGCCGGGTACAACCACACCGCCTACTATCCCTCGCTCCTCGACCCGCAAAGCTCTCTCACTATCGCAAATAGCTCCTCGAGCGAGTTCACCCTCACAGCCATGAGCATAGTGTCGGTGCTGGTGCCTTTCGTTGCCGCCTACACCATCTATGCCTGGTGGTCGCTCACCCGCAAGCCAATCACTCCCGAGGAAATGCAAGGCAAAGACCACAAATATTGACATTTCTCCCCAGCAATATTTGCTTAATAACGAAAATAGGGTTATCTTCGCGCTACTTTAGCGAAGATAACCCTGTTTCGTGTATCGTTCGTTGATAACCACTAATCGATAAACGCCGTACGATAAAAACCCCACCAAAAGTGAGCGACTTCTACAAAACACTGAAAGCCCCTTCCGAGGGTCTCTACAAGGAGAAGATGAGCAAGTTCATCTCCTTCGCTGTCCCCGTGACCTCGGCCGACGAGGCCAAGGACGTTATCCGCCGTTACCAAAAGGAATACTACGATGCCCGGCACGTGTGCTGGGCCTACATGATTGGCGCCGCCCGCTCCGAGTTCCTAAGCAACGACAATGGAGAGCCTTCGGGCACTGCCGGAAAGCCAATCCTTGGGCAAATCAATTCCTTTGAGCTTACCAATGTGGTGATTGTGGTGGTGCGCTACTTCGGTGGTATCAAGCTCGGCACTTCGGGACTCATCGTGGCCTATCGCGAGGCCGCCGCCGAGGCTATCCGCGCCGGCGAGATTATCGAGTGCCACGAGCAGGGCACAGTGTCGTTTTCTTTCCCTTATCTCGGCATGAACGATGTGATGAAGCTCGTGAAGACCGAAAATCTCACCATCATCTCTCAGCAATTCGACAACCTCTGCACTATGACCGTGCAGACTCGCGCCGACAACGTTGCTCCCCTCACCGCCCGAATCGCCGATATTCCCGGAACTTCAATCCTCTAACCCTTACAATCCGGTCATCTCATCAATCGGCACTGCGCCGCCATAACTGTCGTCGCCAAAGTCATCATCGTCAATCTCTCGGTTGGTGTCCATTCCACACAGGCCCTCGAGCAGCACCGGCAGCATGCTTCGCTCTCCGTCGGCTGTCTTTACCTTGCATTTTATCTTCTCGCTCGATTCCAGTGCAAGTGCCACTTCCATTCCCTCACCACGCACTGTGGCACACACTGGCGATTCGGCAAAGAGTCGCCGCAGCTCACCGTCGCTCACCGGGGTGTTGTCGATGTCCTCAGTGTTGATTTTGAAATACACATATCTGTTTCCGTGCACTCCCACCGTGATGCGCTGGTTGAAGTATTCATATATTCTCTCGCCGCCCGCCTGCTGCGCCGGCTTGCCATATTTTGCCGCCACGCGGTCGAGCTCGCCAATCACTGCTCCGGTGTCGGTCGTTGCCATTGCCACCACCACGTTGTAGCTGTCTATGAAATCGCTGTCGGTGCTCACGCCCACTGCCACAGGGCCGTCTATGGTGTTGAGTATCTTGTCAAAGTCGAAGTCGCGTATTATCGGGAATTGCCGCCCCATTGCCATGAGGCTGCGCACCGGCTGCATCTGAAGTAGCACGTTGCCGCGAAGGCTCGCCGAGAGTATAATCTCCATCGATGCGGGCATCACTGCAAGCACCTCGGCCGACGGCTTCGACACCACCGACCCAAATGCCACCTTGTAGGCTGCCGTGGGCTTCGCCATCACCCTCGCTTCCACATCGAGCGTCTTCCCGGTGTTCATCGTCACGGCAAGTGCATCAATTTCCATTCCGCCAAGCACGTCTATCACCGGCAGGCCGCCAAGGCTCATGCGCTTCAGTTGTGGCTGCTTCAGCAATGCCGGAATGGCAAAGTAGCCCACTGCGTCGCCCTCGCCGGCAAGTATCTCGCCTATCGCCTTGTTGTCGGCAAGGCTCTTGCCACTGCGGTTCATAGTCGCCGCCACGGCCTCGGTGAGCCGCGCTATGTTGCTGCCGCTCTTGGCCACGCCCACAAGGAGCACGTCGCCCTTTATGGCATATATCACGCGGCCTTCGGTCACATAGTCTATTCCCTTGACGCTCTGCATGCCGGTCTCATTGCAAAGGCCACACACCCACTTCTCGGCTGCTCCGGCATCGCTGAGCGGTGCGAGCATTTCAACTTCAAGTTCGCCCGATGCACTATATATGTAGGCGCTCTTCGTGAAGTCGATTCCCGACGCAGGCAGTGTCTTCACCACCCGGGCCACATAGCTGTGTGCCTGCTCCTCGAGCATCGTGCGCACCTCGGCGGGAAGCGTCAGCTCTCCTCCATCTCCGCTCATGCCATTGCTCGCGCATATCCTTGCCAGGTCCATCCGCACCACCATCGAGGGGCGTTCAGGTATGAGTTCCTGCAGCCTGTCGCTTTTATTGCCACAAGCTACTGCCACAAGCAGCAGCGTTGCTAATATAATATAGCTTATAGTCTTCATAAGTCGCGTTTTATCCGTTATTTGTTGCAAAATTAATAAATTTCATGCCTTCCTTTGCTTTTGTTATCAATTTTAACAATTTTCATTGC
>CAMGFF010000255.1 GCA_946055125.1 uncultured Prevotellaceae bacterium
AAAAAGACGTTACATGTAACAGCGTTTGGAAGTAGGGTAAATGAATGGCGCAAGGGGGGGCGAGAGGTGGATGTGGGGTGTTGGGGTGTATAAATAATGCTAAATATGTGTAAATAATTATAATTTTGAGGGAGTGGTGTGGGCGTGGCTGTTAAATATGTTGTGAGTGTGGTGGATTATTGGTATATTTGCAGTGAGTTTTAAGGAAACTGAGATTCGGAGGGGGCTGGGTAGCTCCCTCGCTTTTTTACTAACCGGGCCGGCACAATTCGCACCGCCCACAACACACTGATTGCAGCATGCTTGACAAGAAAGAGATAATTGATGTGGTGAATGAGGCTCTCGCGCAGAGCGACGCCTTCCTGGTGGAGGTGAGCGTGAGCGGCGACAACCGCGTGGTGGTGGAAATCGACAGCTACTCCTCGGTGAGCATCGACGACTGTGTGCGCCTCAACGATGTGATAGAGGCACACTTCGACCGCGATGTGGAGGACTATGAGCTTGAGGTGGGCTCGGCGGGCCTCACGTCGCCGCTCAGGGTTAAGGCTCAATATGACAAGAACGTGGGCAACCCGGTGGAGGTGCTCACCGCCGACGGGCGCAAGCTCAAGGGAGAGCTGCGCGAGGCGGGCGACGACACGTTTACCATAGTGGTGAGCCGCAAGGTGAAGCCCGAGGGGGCGAAGCGCCCGGTGATGGTCGATGAAGACGTGGTGCTTCGATATGATGAAATAAAATATACTAAATACTTAATAGAGTTTTAAGCGACTAACTATGGCAAAGAAAGAGGAAACCATTGATATGGTGGATCGTTTTTCGGAATTCAAAGAGCTGAAAAACATCGACAAGACCACAATGATCAGCGTCCTGGAGGAATCGTTCCGCAGCGTGATAGCCAAGATGTTTGGCAGCGACGATAACTTCGATGTGATTATGAACCCCGACAAGGGCGACTGCGAGATTTACCAGAACCTGGAGATTGTGCCCGATGGCGAGGTGACCGACCCTGCCCGCCAGATAAGCATCACCGATGCCAAGAACGATCCCGACGACCCCGACCCCGACTGCGAGATTGGTGAGGACCACACCAAGAAGATTGATTTTGCCAGCTTCGGCCGCCGCGCTATCCTCAACCTGCGCCAGACGCTCGCGAGCAAGATTCTCGACCTCCAGAAGGATGCCATCTATGCCAAATTCAAGGAGATGGAGGGAGAGCTTGTGACGGGTGAGGTGTATCAGCTGTGGAAGCGCGAGATTCTGCTTCTCGACGACGACAAGAATGAGCTGCTCCTACCCAAGGACCAGCAGATACCCACCGACTTCTACCGCAAGGGCGAGACGGTGCGTGCCGTGATTCATAATGTTGACAACAAGAACAATAACCCAAAGATTACGGTGTCGCGCACGAGCGAGAATTTCCTGCGCCGCCTCTTCGAGCTTGAGGTGCCCGAGATTCACGATGGCCTTATCCTCATTCGCGCCGTGGCCCGCATACCGGGCGAGCGTGCCAAGATTGCCGTGGAGAGCTATGACGACCGCATCGACCCCGTGGGAGCCTGCGTGGGCGTGAAGGGAGCCCGCATTCATGGCATCGTGCGCGAGCTGCGCAATGAGAATATCGACGTGATTAACTACACCAGCAATCCGTCGCTCTTCATTCAGCGCGCTCTGAGCCCGGCCAAGATCTCATCGATACGCCTCGATGAGGAGAACAAGCGTGCCGAGGTGTTCCTGCGCCCCGAGGAGGTGTCGCTGGCCATTGGCAAGGGCGGCTTGAACATTCGCCTTGCCACAATGCTCACGGGATATGACATCGACGTGTATCGCGACCTTGAGGAGAATGAGGAGGACATCTACCTCGACGAGTTCAAGGACGAGATCGACGGCTGGGTGATTGAGGCCCTCAAGGACATGGGCTGCGCCACCGCCAAGGCCGTGCTGGGCACTCCGCGCGAGGAGCTCATAGAGAAAGCCGACCTTGAGGAGGACACTGTGGACAATGTGCTCGCGGTGCTCAAGGCCGAATTTGAGGACTAACAGGGGCTGATAAACAGCCTCTTCCCCCCCCCTGCCTCTCCACTCTTTAAGAAACAAGATAGAAATAAACGTAGTAGTAGATATGCCAGTAAAGATCAGTAAAGTAGCAAAAGACCTGAACGTGGGTACGCAGACCCTCATCGACTTTCTAAGCAAGAAAAAGATAACGGTCGATTCAAATCCCAACGCCCGCATCAGCGACGAGCATTACCAGATGCTCCTCAACGAATTTAAGACCGACAAGGATCAGCGCATCAAGTCGGACAACTTCATCAGCGAGCGCCGACAGGAGAAGTCAAAGCCCGCACCCACGCCGGCTGCTACCGAACAGCCATCGAAGGAGCCGGCTCGCCCCGTGGAGATAAAGACCACGGTGGAGCCCGTGCAGGCTCCCAAGATAATTGGCAAGATTGACCTCAGCAAGCCCATAAAGCCTGCTCCCAAGCCCGAGCCCGCCAAGCCGCAGCCCGAGCCGGTGAAGGCCGAGCAGCCCAAGCCTGCCAAGCCCGCAGCCACCCCGGTGGCTCCCAAGCCCGAGCCGGTGAAGGCCGAGCCGGTGCCCGAGGCTCCCGCCAAGAAGGAGGAGGAAGAAATCTTCACCCTCAACAAGCCCACTCTGCGCACTCTCAACGTGGTGGGCAAGATTGATCTTTCGGCTATCAACCAATCCACACGTCCGCGCAAGAAGAGCAAGGAGGAGAAGCGCAAGGAGCGCATCGACAAGGACAAGGCCCGCAGCGCCGACGGCGGCAGCGGCCAGGGCGGCGACCGCAAGAAGCGCAAGCGCATAGGCAAGGAGAAGGTCGACATTGAGAAGAGCGCAAGCCAGATTCAGAGCCAGCCCGCCAAGAAGGACCAGCCCAAGGGCGGCAGTGGCGCGGCTGCTGTGCCCGATGTGGCTGCCGAGAAAGGCTCGAAGAAGAACCGCAACAAGAACAAGCGTCCGCTCAAGCCCGAGGTGAGCGATGAGGAGGTGCAGAAGCAGGTGAAGGAAACCCTCGCCCGCCTCACCACCAAGGCTCCCAAGAAGGCTGCCAAGTGGCGCAAGGAGAAGCGCGAGGACTTCCGCGAGCGTGAGCGCGAGGCTGCCGAGCTCGAGGCTGCCGAGGAGAAGACACTGAAGCTCACCGAGTTTGTCACCGCCAACGACCTCGCCGTGATGATGGACGTGCCTATCAACAAGGTGATTGGCACTTGCATGAGCATAGGCGTGATGGTGTCGATCAACCAGCGCCTCGACGCCGAGACCATCAACCTCGTGGCCGACGAGTTTGGCTTCAAGACCGAGTTTGTGAGCTCGGAGGTTGTAGAGGCCATCAACAATGAGGAGGATGCCGAGGAAGACCTCGTGCCGCGTCCGCCGGTGGTGACGGTGATGGGACACGTGGACCACGGAAAGACCTCGCTGCTCGACTACATACGCAACGCCAATGTGATAGCCGGTGAGGCCGGTGGCATCACCCAGCACATAGGCGCCTACAACGTGAAACTGAAAAACGGCCAGCACATCACCTTCCTCGACACGCCGGGTCACGAGGCCTTCACCGCCATGCGTGCCCGTGGAGCTAAGGTGACCGATATTGTGATTATCATCGTTGCTGCCGACGACAATATCATGCCGCAGACCAT
>CAMGFF010000256.1 GCA_946055125.1 uncultured Prevotellaceae bacterium
TTACTCAGTTGCCGCACTTCTTTCTCTCAAAATTACACTGCTGTTTTCAGTCTTCTCAATTCTTCTATTACCTTTGCCTGCGTGCATAGCAGTATTAAAAACGCCACTCATTTCGTTCCTTATTTTTTTAGTCTGTAAATTCTATGTTTCGATATTTCTTTTTCTGCATAATCCTCGTCTTGCTTCGCCCTGGAACCTTGGCGGCAAGCGCCCAGGACAGCACCCGGCTGGCCCGGGACACCATAGCCCACACAGTGGGCAACGGCCTCGACCCCACAAAATCCTACTCCTACAACACCTCTCGCCGCGACTTCTACAAGATGCTCTATGCCGGCGTGCCACTTGTGGGCGCGGGTATCGCCCTGAGCTCGTCGAATGAGAACTTCAAGAGCTTCCGCAACGAATATGCCAGGCAATACCACACCCACTACGACGACTACCTGCAATATTCGCCAGCCCTGGTGATGCTGGGCATGAAGGCCTGTGGTGTGGAGGGGCGCAGCTCGTGGAGCCGTATGCTGGTGAGTGATGCCTTTGCCATGGCAATCATGGGGAGCGTGGTGAATACCACAAAGCACACGGTGCACGAGTTGCGCCCCGATGGCTCCAACCGCCGCTCTTTCCCCTCGGGACACACCGCCGCCGCATTCATGTGCGCCACAATGCTCCACAAGGAATATGGGCACATAAGCCCCTGGATTAGCATTGGCGGTTATGCCGTGGCCACCACCACCGGCGTGAGCCGCATTCTCAACAACAAGCACTGGATTGCTGACGTGATGGCCGGTGCCGGCATTGGTATCCTCTCCACCGAGATGGGCTACTTCCTTGCCGACCTTATCTTCAAGGAGAAAGGACTGAAAAAACATGAGCTGCCCGAGCGGCACGACCGCTGGCACAAGCCCTCATTCCTCGACATTTATGTGGGCTACAACTTATCAGGCTCGAAATTCCCCACTCCCTACGGACTACTTAGCACCAACCTCGGCATCAACGCCGGAGTGGAAGGTGCCTACTTCTTCAGCCCCTATGTGGGCGTTGGAGGCCGCCTGAGCTTCGCCCACATGCCCCTTAAGATGAACCGCGATGTGCTGCCGCGTGACCTTGAGATGAACACCGGCTGTGCCGGCATCTTCCTTTCCTATCCTTTCTCGTCGTGGGTGCACCTCAGCGCTAAGGTTATGGGTGGCTTCAACCACTTCTCCGGCTCATCGATTGGCGATGGCTACGCTATTGGCGGCAACAACGCCGGCGTGTTCACCACAGGCCTCTCGGTGGTGATAATGACCAGCCGCGCCTTCAACCTGCGCTTCTTCTGCGACTACAGCGCCACAAGTGCCTACGTCCCCTCCACCTCGCGCAAGCTTCACTTCATCACCTCGGGCAGCACCTTTGGCATGAACTTCTGACACGCTTGCGCCATGATGTCATCTGCTTCTCTTACAAAACCGCTTAAAATCTTTGTGATTCTCAGTGGTTTATAGTATCACTCATTCAAATTCTGGTGTATTCACAAGTCCTGTAGGCAAACCAATTATAATATAAGCATCCGAAATCAGTGTGTGTCGCCTTGCCCTGGCGGATTTGGGATGCTTACACAGCAGCCCGCCTGGCGATAAACCGGGCGGGCTGCTGTGTTATAATGGGTGGGGTAGGGGATTAGGCCTTGTAGCTGGCAGCGTAATCCTCCACGTTGAACTCGGTGATGAACTTGTGGTGACGTGTCACCTCGGCCTCGCCATAGCGCACATACACGTTGGCCGACTTGGCGAAGCACTCGCAGCGAGTGGCGTCGGCAAGGAGCAGGTAGCCCATGATGATGTGGCCTGCCATCTCCACGAGGCGGCGTGCGTGGAAGTCGGTGTACTCGGTGTTCTTTAGCGATGTCACGTTCTCCACTGCCTCGGCATAAAGCGCGGTCATGGCGGCGAGCTTGTCGAGAAGCGGCTTGCAGGCCTCAGAGTACTCCATGGCGGCATACTCGTTGATGCGGCTCAGATAGGTGCCGGTGGTGACGTGGCGAATTGCCGCTACCACTTGCAGCTGTGTGGTTCCCTCGTAGATTGAGGTGATGCGTGCGTCGCGGTAGATGCGCTCGCAGGCGTAGTCCTTCATGAAGCCCGAGCCGCCGTGCACTTGCACTGAGTCGTAGGCATTCTGGTTGCAGAACTCACTGCCCATTCCCTTGGCGAGAGGAGTGAAGGCATCGGCAAGGCGGTTGTAGTATTTCATCTCGGTGCGCTCCTCCGGCTCGAGCTTGCGCTCGCGTGAGATGTCCTCAAGTGCCTTATACATATCCACGAAGCGGGTGGTCTCATAGAGAAGCGAGCGCGATGCGTCGAGCTTGGCCTTCATCACGGCAAGCATCTCGGCAACTGCCGGGAACTCGATGATTGCCTTGCCAAACTGGCGGCGCTCCTGTGCGTAGGCGTAGGCCTCGCGGTAGGCTGCCTCGCTCACTCCCACCGACTGGGCTGCGATGCCAAGGCGTGCGCCATTCATGAGCGACATCACATATTTAATCAAGCCAAGTTTGCGCGAGCCGCAAAGTTCGGCCTTGGCGTTCTTAAACACGAGCTCGCAAGTGGGCGAGCCCTTGATTCCCATCTTGTTCTCGATGCGGCGCACGGTTACGCCACCGTCGTTGCGGTCGTAGATAAACATTGAGAGGCCGCGTCCGTCGTGGCTGCCTTCCTCCGAGCGTGCAAGCACGAGGGCGATGTGTCCGTCGCCATTGGTGATAAAGCGCTTCACGCCATTGAGCCGCCATGTGCCGTCGGCCTCATTGTATGTGGCCTTGAGCATCACGGCTTGCAGGTCGCTGCCTGCATCGGGCTCGGTGAGGTCCATAGCCATGGTCTCGCCGGCACACACGCGCGGCAGGTAGCGCTGGCGCTGGTCCTCGTCGGCAAACTCATAGATGGTCTCGGCGCAGTCCTGGAGTCCCCAGATGTTCACGAAGCTGGCGTCGGCGCGGCTCACCATGTCGGCAGCCATGATATAGGGCACGAGCGAGAAGTTGAGGCCATTGTAGCGGCGTGGGAGCGAAATGCCCATCAGCCCGGCCTTCACAAGGGCGTCGAGGTTCTGCTTTGTTCCCTGGGCATACTCCACATGGCCGTCGATTACGTGCGGCCCCTCGTGGTCGACGCTCTCGGCATTGGGGGCTACGATTTCACCCGAAATCTCACCTGCGATTTCAAGGACCTTCTCATAGGAGTCCATGGTGTCCTCGAAGTTCATCGGTGCATAGTCGAATTTTTCACAATCGGCGAAGTTGCGTTCTTTCAACTCCACGATTCGGCGCATCAAGGGGTGAGTGAGATGATGCTTCAGTGCTTTATTGTCGTTATAAAAATTAGCCATTTTCAGTGAGGGATTTTACTTAGAGTTCTTTTTGTAATACTTAATGAGTTTGGGGAGCACGTCCTCAAGGTTGCCGGTGATTACGTAGTCGGCAATGGTGTTGATAGGAGCGTTGGGGTCATTATTGATTGAGATAATGATGGAGCTCTCCTGCATTCCGGCGATGTGCTGAATCTGTCCTGAAATACCGCAGGCGATGTAGAGCTTGGGGCGTACGGTCACGCCCGTCTGGCCAATCTGGCGGTCATGCTCCACGAAGCCGGCATCGACGGCGGCACGCGA
>CAMGFF010000257.1 GCA_946055125.1 uncultured Prevotellaceae bacterium
GGCAGACGCTCGCTCATGCCATAATACACCACCATTGCGTAGGCCATATTGGTGGCACGCTCCAGGTCGTTCATAGCGCCGGTGGAGATGCATCCCAAGAATTTCTCCTCGGCGGCTCGGCCGCCAAGCAGAGAGCAGAGCTTGTCGAGCAGGGCCTGAGTGGGCATAATCTGCCGCTCCTCGGGCAGGTAGTGCGCGGCGCCCAGGGCGTTGCCACGTGGTACTATGGTGACCTTCACCAGCGGGTCGGCATATTGCAGGTGCCAGCTCACCACTGCGTGTCCGCCCTCGTGCACGGCAATTGAGCGGCGCTCTTCGGCGGTGGTAATCTTGGTTTTCTTCTCAAGGCCGCCGATAATACGGTCGATAGCGTCCATGAAGTCCTGCCGCTGCACCACTTTCTTCTTGTGGCGTGCGGCGATGAGGGCGGCCTCGTTGCACACGTTGGCAATGTCGGCGCCCGAGAAGCCCGGGGTCTGCCTTGCAAGCAGGTCCACGTCGACGCTCTCGTCCTTCTTGATTTTTGCGAGATGCACATTGAAAATAGCACGTCGGCCGTTAAGGTCGGGAAGTTCCACATAGATCTGTCGGTCGAAACGGCCGGCACGCAGCAGGGCCTTGTCGAGAATGTCGGCGCGGTTGGTGGCTGCGAGGATAATCACACCGCTGTTGGTGCCGAAGCCGTCCATCTCGGTGAGCAGCTGGTTGAGCGTGCTCTCGCGCTCATCGTTGGCACCCATGTTGGGGTTCTTGCCTCGAGCGCGGCCCACGGCGTCGATTTCGTCGATAAACACGATGCAAGGAGCCTTCTCCTTGGCCTGACGGAATAAATCGCGCACGCGCGAAGCGCCCACGCCCACAAACATCTCCACGAAGTCGGACCCCGACAGCGAGAAGAAAGGCACATTGGCCTCGCCGGCCACAGCCTTGGCCAGCAGCGTCTTGCCGGTGCCCGGAGGCCCCACGAGCAGAGCGCCCTTGGGTATTTTTCCACCCAGCTCAGTGTAGATTTGCGGATTCTTCAGGAAGTCGACAATCTCGGCCACCTCGGTCTTTGCCTCTTGCAGCCCGGCCACGTCCTTGAAAGTTACGTTGGTGTTATTGTCCTTGTCGAAGAGCTTGGCCTTCGACTTGCCCACGCTGAACACGCCGCCCGGGCCACCTGCTCCGCCCGACATACGCTTCATGATGAAGTACCACAGTGCCACGAGCAGCAGTATGGGGCCAAAGGAGAAGATGAACGACCACATCCCGCTCGACTCCTCAAATTTCACCTCGCCGCTGAATTTTCCGGCGGCACGCCACTGGTCGAACTTGTCGGAGGCTCGGTCGGCCGAGGGAGCCTGTGTGGTGACATGAGCCTTTGCTCCATTTGCCGCCACGGCATCCTTGCCAAACACGGCCTTGGCCATGGAGTCGGTCAGCTCGGCTTCCACCGTCTTTCCGTTCACTTTTAAGCTCTTCACCCCGCCCTGCATGGCGTAGGCCTCAAGCTCTGTCCAGCTCACTTCCTTGCCCACACCGCCTTCCTGGGTGTAGTAGATACCACAAAGCACAATGGCGATTATACCATACATCCAGTAGATGCTGAACGACATCTTCTTGCCTCCACCATTGTCGTTGGGTTTCTTGTTATCCTTGTTGCTGTTGTTGTCCATTGCGTTATTAAAAAATATATATGTGTTATGATTTTTTCTTGTGCAAAAACCGTGCCATTGGTGCGACGTGGTCAGTCGAGGTTGGGCACATTAGTTATCTCGGCATCGCTCCACAGCTGTTCAAGGTTGTAGAGCTCGCGCGTTTCGGGCATGAACACATGCACATAAATCGTGCCGTAGTCCATCACTATCCACTGTGAGTTCTGGTAGCCGTCGGTGGCAAAGGGCTTCACGTCCTCGTGTTTGTCCACATATTCCTGCAGGCAGTCGGCCACAGCCGAAACGTGCATCGTCGAGGTGCCCGAGCAAATCACAAAGCACTGTGCCGTGGCATATTCAATGCTGCTCAAATCCACTATTGCTATATCCTTGCCTTTTCTTTCCTGTATTCCTTCTACTATCGCCTTTAATAATGCGTCGTTGTCTGTCATATATATTGATTAGTTGTTGCTTGCAGGGCACTCCGTTATCCGCTATGCCCTATTTTTCTGCAAATATACGCCTTTTTGCTCTCTCGGCTGCTAATTTTTTTATTAATAAATGTTTTTCTTGGGATTTGACGGTTTTTTCTTCAGGAAAAGTATTGAAAACACAATTATTTCGTATAATTTTGCACATAAAGCAATTTTGCACAATTATCAACGACAACCTGAAAATAAACGTTATGAGAAATCGTCTTTCTTATCTCCTGATGGCAGCCTTAGTGGCTCTTGCCGCTTTGGCCCAGCCCAAGCAAGAAATCCGTGCCGTGTGGCTCACCACCAATAGTGGACTCGACTGGCCAAGCTCCACTTCAGAGTCGGCACAGAAAACGTCGCTCATCGAGATCCTCGACAAGCTCAAGGCCGCCAATTTCAACACCATTCTGCTCCAAGTGCAGGTGAAGGGCGATGTGCTGTGGTCGTCGACCTACCAGCCCTCGATGAAGACCTTCACCGGCAATGGCAGCAAGAATCTCTCCTGGGAACCCTGCTCGTTTGTCATCGATGAGTGCCACAAGCGCGGCATGGAGTGCCACGCCTGGATTGTACCATACCGCATAGGTACTGCCAGCGAGGCCAACCGCTATGCCTCCAACCCACGCAAGCACCCCTATCTCGAGCACCCGGAGTGGTGCGTGGCCTATGGCGGCGCTTTCTACCTCAACCCCGGCCTTCCCGAGGTGCGAGAGTATCTCCTCAACCTCTACCGCGAACTTATCACCAACTACGACTTCGACGGCACCAACTTCGACTACACACGCTACCCCACGTCGTCACTCACCGACTTCGACGACAGCGCCGCTTTCGCTCTCTATGGCAATGGCCTGAGCCTTGCCGACTGGCGGCGTAACAACATCAACACTTTCGTCCACGACTTCTTCGACATGGCTCGCTCCATCAAGCCACGCCTGAAAGTGGGCTGCGCTCCCATAGGCACCTATAAGCGTGCGCCGGGCTATGGCAACATGGAGGCCTACGGCGTGTTCCAGGACCCCGTGGAGTGGATGAACGCCGGGAAGCAGGACATCGCCTTCCCACAGCTCTACTGGAACGAAACCTATGGTTTCACTCCGCACATGGAGATGTGGGCCGAGCTCACCAACTACTCTCGCCACATAGTAGCCGGCCTCGCCCCCTACAAGATGGTGGATTCCAACAACTGGCCCGTGACCGAGGTGACCGGCCAGATTGAAAAAGCCCGCGAGGCACAGGGGGTGGAGGGCGTGTGCTTCTTCCGTACCGAGCAGATTATTGGCTCACAGGCAAAGTACCAGCAGCTCTACTCCGAGCTTCGCGACAACTACTTCAAGTATCCCGCCAATATTCCGCCAATGCCCTATCTCACCGGCGTGACCAAGCCCAATGCTCCCACCAACGTCACAATAAGCTCCTCGGGCCGCACCCACACCGTCACCGGGGAGATACATTTCCAACACATCGGCCACCTT
>CAMGFF010000258.1 GCA_946055125.1 uncultured Prevotellaceae bacterium
AAATTTTCAGCTTTTCTCACTAAAACCTGATAATCACCCCCTTGCGCCACAAAAAATTTTAAGCTCTACAACACATTTTTCCCAGCCGGCTGACGACATAATGCAAAGAATCGCCACAACGGCACCAAAAACGAGAAAATAATTCATCGCGTTTCGAGTATTTGCGACTTTTTATTGAGGTATATTGGTAGATTTTCAATAATTTTGCAGCGACGAAAAGCTCGAGATTTTCGTAATATATATATTTCAACATTAACGACTACCTAAATTCCAGTGGCAAATACAAAGGAAAAGAAAAGTGCCAGAAAGCAGAGGCTGATCTCAGAAGTTGTGAAGCCAAGCAACATGGATGTGATAGAATGGCAGGTGGCCCTGCGCCAGCAAAAAGCCTCGCAGGAGCATTACCAGATAAGGGCAATAGATGATTCATTGCAGCCCGGCAACTATGAGGTGAAGAACGGCATCACCCGCCAGAGCTACAAAGTGGTGTTTCGCGGCGACGACAGCGAGTGGAACTATTGCTCGTGCCTCGACTTCAAGACATCACGACTTGGCACCTGCAAGCACCTTGAGGCCACCCGCGCGTGGCTCAAGGGCAACCGCCGGCACAAAGTACACACCGAGCTGCCCACCTACACATCGGTGTATCTCTCCTACCGAGGCGAGCGCGAGGTGCGCATACGCATAGGCTCGGAAAGCATGGAGGAATTTGAGGCACTTGCAGGCTGCTATTTCGACGCAAAAGGAGCACTAAGAGAAGATGCCTATGAAAGATTCCCACAGTTTCTCAACGAGGCGAGGCATATAAGCGACAGCTTCCGCTGCTACGACGACGCACTCGACTTCGTGCTTGAGCACCGCGAGGCAACAATGCGCCAGCGACTGAGCGACGCCACCACCGACATTCAGCTCGACGAGCTGCTCAGAGTGAGGCTGTTTCCCTACCAGAAAGAGGGAGTACGCTTCGCCTTCGCCAAGGGCCGCGCTCTAATAGCCGACGAGATGGGACTCGGAAAGACCGTGCAAGCCATAGCCACCGCAGAGATGCTGCGCAAGCACCACTTTGCCGATAGCGTGCTGATAGTGTGTCCCACATCGCTAAAGTACCAGTGGAAAAGCGAGATAGAGCGCTTCACCGGAGCAGAGGTGCTGCTGATTGAGGGGAACTGCGCAAAGCGCTCAAAGCTATATGCGGAGCCCACGGCCTACAAGATAGTGTCGTATCACTCAATGGCCAACGACGTGAAAATAATGGGTCACGCCAGCACCGACGTGCTCATACTTGACGAAGTGCAGCGACTGAAGAACTGGAACACGATAATTGCCACTGCAGCCCGGCGCATCGAGTCGCGCTATGTGGTGGCACTCTCGGGCACTCCGCTCGAGAACAAGCTGGAGGAGTTTTACTCGGTGATGGAACTGGTGGACCAATTCTGCCTCGGCCCATACTATGAGTTCCGCCAGCGATACATCGAGCTTGACGACACGTCAAAGGTTATTGGCTACAAAAAGCTCAACGAAATAAGCGCGATAGCCAGCCGCCGCCTCATTCGCCGCCGCAAGGTTGACGTGGAGATGCAGCTCCCCGAGCGGCAGGACACCAACCTGCTCGTGGCGATGACGCAAAAGCAAATGGATATGCACAACGAGTACAAAGACACTGTGGCAATGCTCATCAGGAAATGGAACCGCCAGAAATTCCTCACTGAGAAAGACCGCAACATATTGCTCAGAAGCCTCAACATGATGCGCATGGTGTGCGACAGCACATTCATTGTGGATCAGACCATGCGCGACGACGTGAAAATCGACGAGGCAACGAACATACTCAGCGACATGCTGCAAATCGAAGGCCGCAAGGCAGTGGTGTTCAGCCAGTGGGAGCGAATGGCACGCCTGCTCGTGCAAGAAATGGGAAAACGAGGCGTGAAGTGCGAGTTTCTGCACGGTGGCGTGCCCTCACCAAAGCGCGGCGCGATGATGCAGCGCTTCCGCGATGATGCAGACTGCCGCGTGTTTGTGTCGACCGACGCAGGAAGCACAGGCCTCAACCTGCAATCGGCCTCACTAATCATCAACCTCGACCTGCCCTGGAACCCGGCAGTGCTTGAACAGAGAATAGGGCGAATCTACCGACTGGGGCAGCGCAGCAACGTGCAGATAATCAACCTCGTGTCGAAAGGCACCATAGAGGAGCAGATGATAGGCAAACTGCGCTTCAAGCAAGATCTATTCACCGGTGTGCTCGACCATGGCGAGGACAACATCTTCCTTAGCGACAACAAATTCACTAAAATCATTGAAGTGGTGGGCGGTCTTGTGGACGATGAAGAGGGCGACGACACCAAGCCTGACACACCGGCAACAGCCCTCGACACCAAGCCCCAAAACCAGCTCGAAGAAACCGAAGAAAAGGATACCTACGACACCGACTTATACTACGGTGAAGATGATGGCGACGATGAAGACGACTTCTACAACTATGACGACTTCTACGACTGGGATGACTTATATGAAGACTTCTATGAGAATGATGAGGATGATGAGGATGATGAGGATGACGACGACACAAACATAGAGGAACACGAGAAAGCCGAGACGAGCCAGGCTGCCACCGAATCAACGGCGGAGCCAAAGAAGCCGGCCGCCACTCCTCGCAGCACGCCCACCGAACCGGGCGAACTGGTGGCACAAGGCGTTTCGTTCCTGAGCGGACTGGCGCAGACGCTGAAATCGCCCGAAGCGACAAAGGCCCTGGTAGACACCATAGTGAAAACCGACCCCTCCACCGGCAAAGCATCAATCAATATCCCCGTGCCCGACAAGGAGAGCGTGGCGCAAATGTTCACACTGATAGCGAAGCTGTTCAACCAGTGAGCTAAGCAAAAGGGAAGGATACCGTGGATAATGCCTTGGCACAGATTGACTCCAAGGGCTATGCTATCCCCTACGAAGCCGATAGTCACTCAATAACAAAGTGTGGAATGACAATCGAAATATCGTGCATTGGCGGACAGTGGACGGTAAGCATCCGAAATCGGCCGGGTGGTAAAACCCACTAACCTTTGGCATAACTGCTGATTGTCAGTGGGTTTGATAGTTCTGTTGTCCATCTTGATAAGATGAATGAAAAATAAAGAACCCAGCCTCTTTGCGAAGCTGGGAAAGACGCTTTCACTCTTTTGGGTTAGCTTGTTCTACTCTTTTTCTTTCTCCGTTTGGCTCTATGTATTAGATAGAAATCCAAAAGAATACTCGGAACTGCGAACAATGGCTATACTAAGCCTAGCACTGTTAGCGAAATAGAAATAAAACTCACTGCGATTGGGTTATCATCCACCAACCTGCCAATAGACTGGGCTTTCTTTTGCCCAATCTATTTTACCTTGTTAAATAGCTTGTTATCTAACATAAAATAAATAGTATTATCGTCATAGTGATACCACGGAGCTGTTTAGGCTATGACTTTGTTAATTTAGCTCCTAAAGATTGGCAATTCCCTACTTTTCCACAGATAGCAGTATCATCGGTATCAAAGTGCTTAACTTCTCTGTTCAGGATGGGAAGAGG
>CAMGFF010000259.1 GCA_946055125.1 uncultured Prevotellaceae bacterium
GTTTGAGCCCGCGCTTCCCTTCTCGGGCCCCGGTGCTGTGCACGCCACCGGGGGCTTTTGTTTTTCCCGTGTGGGGTGTACTCGCCGCACACGAGGTGAGGCGCTGGCGGTAGTGCTTGGGGCTTATGCCCGTCTGCTCCTTGAAGTATTTCCCGAAGGCCGACTGGGTGGGGAAGTTGAGGCGGTAGGCCACCTCCTTGATGCTGATTGTTGCGTCGCCGAGCATCGTTTTTGCCTCGAGAACCACATAGTCGTTGATCCACTCCAAGGCGCTGCGCCCGCTGTATTGCCGCACCGCGCCCGACATGTAGTTGGGCGTGAGGAAGAGGCTGTCGGCATAGAAACGCACGCTGCGCTCGCGCGTGTGGTGCGTGTTGAGCAGGGCGATGAAGCGGTCGAAGATTTGCCGGCCGCGAGAGTCGGTGGCGGCAGGCTCGGTGCTGTAGGTGAGAATGTAGGAAATCGCGGTGTAGGCCAGCGCCCTGGCAAGGCTGCGCAGTATCTCGCGGCTCTCGGTGATGGGCGAGGTTATATTGCTCAGCATGGCATCGGAGATGTACTTGAGCGGATACATTGTGGCCTTGGGGATTGAGGCTATGGCATTTTGCCTGATGTGCAGGTACGACTCCGAGCGCTTGCCGAAGTCGACCTGGAGGCTGTTGAAGTAGTCCGACGACACCACCACGGCATATAGCTGTATGTCGCGGGCCTCGTGAAGCTGGATGATGTCGGGTGGCAGAATCATGAGCAGCGTGCCGGGCTCGATGTGGTAGCGGCGCAGGTTCACGCTGCAGTCGATGGTGCCCGCCGTGCACACGAGCATGGTCACCGCGTCGATGCGGCAGGGGTGCTTGAAGATTTCCATGTCGCTGATGTTGCTGGTGATGATTATATCATCGCCATAGCACACCGCCGAGTGCAGTCCGCGGCTCTTGAATTGTGATATAGAAAGGTATGTTAATTGGTCCATGCGTCAAATGTAGGAATTTTTGGCGAAATAATTTACTATATTAGCGCAAAAAAGGTAAAATACTCCAATTTCTCCTTTGTTTATATCTTTTTTGTGTGAGGAAATAGAGCGTACTTTGCACCACGATAAATCAACACTAAAAAATGAATATGAAACAAGCAGCAACACTACTCATGCTCTTTCTTGCTGCCACGATGCAGGCTCAGGGGATGGTGCTGAGCATCGACAGTTGCCGCGCCCTTGCCATTCGCAACAACAAGGAGGTGCGCATTGCCGACTTGCAGGTGGAGAAGGCCGGGCACGACCGCCGCGCCGCCTACACTAAGTATTTTCCGCGCGTGGGCGCACAGGGCATGTATGTCTACACCTCCCGTGAGCTGTCGCTCCTGAGCGATGAGCAGAAGGCCACACTGGGCAACCTCGGCACTGCCGCGGGAGCCCTGGCTCCGCAATTTGCCGCCCTGGAGCCGCAGCTCAACGCCGTGGGCGCGGGGCTGGTGGATGCCCTGCACACCGACACCCGCAATGCCACTGCCCTCACCGTGATGCTCACTCAGCCCATCTACATGGGCGGAAAGATTGTGGCCTACAACCGCATCACCCGCTATGCCGAGGCTATTGCACGCAACCAGCGCAACCTTAATCTACAAAATACGATTGTGGAGGTCGATGAGGCCTACTGGCAGATTGTCGCCCTCCAGTCGAAGCGCCGCCTCGCCGAGAGCTACCTCAACCTGGTGCGCCGCCTCGACGACGATGTGCAGCACATCATTGCCGAGGGACTGGCCACCAAGGCCGACGGCCTGAGCGTGAAGGTGAAGGTGAATGAGGCCGAGGTGACGATGATTCAGCTCGACAATGGCATAGCTCTCTCGAAGATGCTGCTGTGCCAGCTCTGCGGCCTCGACATCAACTCGCCCATCACACTCGCCGATGAGGACTCGCTGCGAACCCCCATGCCTGTGCCCCAGCAGGTGAGCGTGGAGCGGGCCTGGCAGCAGCGGCCCGAATTACAGTCGCTCTCGCTTGCCACCGGTATCTATCATGAGAAAGTGAAGGTGGCTCGCGCCGAGTTCCTGCCCACCGTGGCACTCACCGGCGGATATATTGCCACCAACCCCTCGGTGTTCAACAGCTTTGAGCGCAAGCTCAAGGGTATGTGGAACGTGGGCGTGGCGGTGAACATCCCGCTTATCACAGCCGGCGAACGGCTGCACAAGGTGCGCTCGGCTCAGGCCGATGAGCGCATCGCCCGCCTGCAGCTCGATGAGGCTCGCGAGAAGGTGGAGCTGCAGGTGAACCAGTGCTCGCAGCGCGTGCAGGAGGCTCACGAGCGCCTTGGCGTGGCCGAGAAGAGCCGCCTCCAGGCCGATGAGAACCTGCGTTATGCCTCACTGGGCATGAAGGAGGGTGTGATTCCCGTGAGCAATGTGCTTGAGGCGCAGACTGTGTGGCTCAAGGCTCACGACGCGAGCGTGACGGCTCAAATCGACCTCCTCCTCGCCCACCTCTATCTGCAGAAGGCTACCGGCTCTGTGGATTTCTAAACCGTTTTCCCACCGACGAATAATAAAAACTATCATAATACAAGATATGAAAACCAACAAACGATTCAGCGTTGTGCTGCTATTTGCCATTGTGATTGTGGCTGTTATGGCTTTTGTAATCGTAATGGGTCTCTCGATGAACAAGAAGCCCCAAGTGATTCAGGGGCAGGTGGAATTGACCGATTACCGCGTGTCGGGCAAGGTGCCCGGTCGCATTGCTCGCCTCTGTGTGGCCGAGGGCGACACCGTGCACCGTGGCGACACCCTGGCGGTGCTCGAGGCTCCCGATGTGCTTGCCAAACTCTCGCAGGCCGAGGCGGCTGTGAGCGCGGCCGAGGCGGTTGAGCAGAAGGCCGTGAATGGCGCCCGCCACGAGCAGATTCAGGCTGCCTACGAGATGTGGCAGAAGGCTAAGGCCGGCCTCGAGGTGGCCGAAAAGACCTATAACCGCGTGAACCGACTCTTCAGCAGCGGCGTGATGCCTGAGCAGAAGCGCGATGAGGCCTACGCTCAGTATCTGGCTATGGTGGCATCGGAGAAGGCCGCCCGCTCGCAATATGAGATGGCTGCCAATGGCGCCCGACGCGAGGATAAGGCTGCCGCCGGCGCTCAGGTGGCGCGTGCCAAGGGCGCGGTGAGCGAGGTGTCGGCCTATGTCGACGAGATGGTGCTGCTGGCTTCGGCCGACGGCATCGTGACCGAAATTTTCCCGGAGGTGGGTGAACTCGTTGGCACCGGTGCTCCCATTATGAATGTGGCCCGATGCGGCGAGGCCGTGTTTCTCTTCAACGTGCGCGAGGACTTGCTGCCGGGGCTGAAGATTGGCTCGGAGGTGGAGGTGTTTGTCCCGGCTATCGACGCTACCGTGAAGGCCCGCATCACACGAATGAAGGACGTGGGCAGTTTTGCTGTGTGGAAAGCCACAAAGGCTACTACGGGCTACGACCTGAAGACCTTTGAGGTTAAGGCTACCCCTGTCGATGCTTCCGGCCTCGACGGCGTGCGTGGCGGCATGTCGGCAATCATTCTTTAGCAATGAGCCTTTTTT
>CAMGFF010000260.1 GCA_946055125.1 uncultured Prevotellaceae bacterium
TGCTCAGGAACTTATAAATAAAGTTAAATTATAGTGTTGCGGAATTAAGGTTTACCTTCAAAACCCACTTCTTTAGTGATTATGAAACTTCTACAACATTACCTCTTGCCGGCATTCATGCTGCTTTGCAGCCTCGCCGGATTTGCAGCCGAGGTTGTCTATTCCGAGCCGGCTATCGTGCAGCAAAGCTCACAGAACATCGTGATTTACTACAATGCCGCCGAAGGCACTGCCGGCCTCAAAGGCTACACCGGCGACATCTATGCCCACACCGGCGTGATCACCTCCGAGAGCAGCTCCAACAGCGACTGGAAGCACGCTCCCTCGTGGGGCGACAACAGCCCCAAGTATAAGCTCACAATGGTGAGCACCGACCTATGGAAGCTCTCCGTGGGCGACCTGAAGACGTACTACGGCCTCAACAGCGGCGAGACAGTGAAGAAGCTCGCTTTCGTGTTCCGCAATGCCGATGGCTCGAAAGAGGGCAAGGCTGCCGGCGGCGCCGACATATTCCTCGATGTGTACCCCGACGGACTCTCGGTGTCGCTCACAAGCAGCGCGCCAAGCGGCATGGTGGCCGATGCCAACAGCACTGTGACTCTCACCGCCAATGCCTCGCAGAGCGCCAACCTGAGCCTCTACATCAACGACATCAACTCCTCGGCCATCGCCACGGCAAGCAACAGCCGACAGCTCTCCAAGAGCTACACGTTCCCCACAGGCGACTACGACGTGATTGCAAAGGCTGAGGCCGGCAGTAAGACCGTGCTCGACACTATCGCAATCTGCCACCGCTCCAACTCGGTTGCAGCCAATTATGCCGGCACCCTCCTCCAGGGCGCCAACAAGAATGCCGACGGCAGCGTCACTTTCTGCCTCTATGCCCCGGGCAAGAGCAATGTTATCCTCGTGGGCGAGTGGGACAACTACCGCGTGAAGAACACCGGCGTGATGAAATACCAGGGAAACCGCTACTTCTGGCTCACCCTGCCCGCCGGCACTCTCGACATGAACCGCCAGTATGGCTACTACTTCATCGTCGATGACGAAATCAACGTGGCCGACCCCTGCGCAAAACTTATCCTCGACCCCTGGAACGACAAGTGGATTAACGAGGGCTACACCCGCTATCCCGGCCTGAAGCCATTCCCCTCCGACAAGGTGGGCACTTTCCCAATCGCCGTGTTCCAAGGAAATGGCGACGGATACAAGTGGAAGGTGACAAATTTCAATGCCCCCGACAAGAACAACCTCATCATCTATGAGCTCCTGCTGCGCGACTTCACCGAGGAGCAGTGCCTCGAGACCGCCATGGCAAAGCTCGACTACCTCAAGGAACTGGGCGTGAACGCCATTGAGCTCATGCCTATCCAGGAATTCGACGGTAACAACTCCTGGGGCTACAACCCCAACTTCTACTTCGCCCCCGACAAATACTATGGCTCAAGCACCATGTACAAGACTTTCATCGACGAGTGCCACAAGCGCGGCATCGCCGTGATTCTCGACATCGTGTTCAACCACACCTGGGGCCAGCACCCCTGGTGCAAGATGTACTGGGACGGCTCTAAGCCCGCTGCCAACAATCCTTTCTACAACGTCGATGCGCCACACAACTGGAGCGTGGGCAACGACTGGAAGCAGGAATCAGTCGATGTGCAGAACCACCTCTGCGACGTGCTAAAATACTGGCTCAAGGAATACAAGGTGGATGGCTACCGCTTCGACCTCGTGAAGGGCCTCGGCGACTCGGGCAGCTACAGCAGCGACTACGACGGCAGCCGATACAATGCATCGCGCGTGCGCAACGTGAAGCGCTTCATCGACGCCATGAAGAGCGTCAACGACCGCGCCTACTGCATTCTCGAGGGCTTCCTCAGCACTCAGGAGGAGAACGAGCTGGGCAACTATGGCGCTATGTCGTGGAAAAAGATGACCTACAACTACGCTCAGGCCGCTATGGGCTACCAGAGTGGCAGCTCATTCAAGGGTATGTATTCGGGCGACGAGAGCCGCCCCTTTGGCTCAATTGTGAGCTTCCAGGAGAGCCATGATGAGGAGCGCGTAGCCTATTCGCAGGCCGCCAATGGCACCACTCAGGCCAAGAAGACGGTATATGGCATGCGTCGACTCAGCGCAAACGCTGCCTTCATGATTCTTGTGCCTGGCCCGAAGATGATATGGCAATTCGGTGAAATGGGCTACGACATAAGCGGCGGTAACGGCGACACAAGCGAGAAGAAGCCCCACTGGGAATACCTCGACAACACCTACCGCAAAGGCCTGCACGACTGCTATGCCGAGCTTATCCACTTCCGCCTCAACAACCCCGACCTCTTCTCGCAGGACGCTGAGTTCTACTGGAGCGTGGCCGACAGCAACTGGGACTCCAATGGCCGCTTCATCACCGCACGCAACCGCAACACCGGAAAGGAACTCGTGGTGGCCTACAACCCCGGAACTTCAACCAAGACCTACAACTACACTTTCGATAACCCCGGTGGAACCTACTACATCGTGAGCAAGAGCCTCAACACCGTAGCGCCCGAGGTGAACGCCTCGGCTGGCACAATCAAGGTGCCAGCCCACTGCTATGTGGCAATCACCAACTTTGAGTACACCGGCGTGGACCATGCCACCATAGACGCCAAGGCCGAGAAGCCCGCAATCTTCGCCGCCGATGGCAACATCGTGGTGAAGGCCGACGCAGTCAGCACAATTGAGCTCTACACAATCGCCGGACAGCTCGTGGCCCGCTGCGCCTCGCAGTCCACCCTCCCGGCCAGCGGCATTGCCGCCGGAACCTACATCGTGCGTGCCGTCACCCCACAGGGCGTGACTACCGCCAAGGTAGCCCTGCGCTAAACCCCAACCCAACCCCTATACCCCGCTCCCCTGCGCCACCCCGGCACAGGGGAGCTCCTTTTCGTGCCGAATACTACAAAAAAAAGATTGTTCGTAAGCGATTCGGCCAAATTAAAATTAAGCGAGGCTGTAACAAAAATGGGAAAACAATCACTTATGTGTCATCGCCTGATTGTGAGGCGGTAACGCTGACGCACCAGGTGCGTCCCTACATGAGAATATTATCAAACCGAATTTTGACACGCCCTCCCACAATGCGTTCAGAAAAGACACTTATTTCTTTATTCTTGAGAATTTCAATTGAGTTGATGAAATCATAAGAAAAATTTTTGTGAATTTGTAATGGAAGATTTTCAATCACGCTTTAGGCATGCACAATGTTATGTGACAATCAATTCTGTTAAGCAACAATGACCTTATTTTGGCTTCGCCCTTTCCTTGGCGTTCAGCAATGCTCGTGCAAGCACGGCATTGCATTCACTGTGGGCGTCAAGTCTCCGCAGTTAAGGACTCAGAGCGGAGAAAGCGGCAACACCTTAAAAATCAAGTGCAGTGGTACGTCAGACGAGAGAGCAAACATCTTTCCGTGCCTACAACGTGCGAAGTCGAGTGCAGCATCTAATGTTCGGTGAGCGATACAATGCCTTACTCTTACTAAGCAAGCCTTCCGCAAAGACGATTCAGTGGAGCGGTAG
>CAMGFF010000261.1 GCA_946055125.1 uncultured Prevotellaceae bacterium
TCCGACGTGAAATCGGGCGACGAGCGCGAGCTGCTCCAGGGAATCCTGGAATTTGGAGGCAAGACGGTGGCCGAAATCATGCGGCCGCGCGTGGATGTGGTCGACATCGACTATAATTGCGACTTCAATGAGGTGGTCGATATTGTGGTGACTAATGGCTACTCGCGTATGCCCGTCTTTGCCGACACCCCCGACAATATCCGAGGCATTCTCTATGCCAAGGACCTGCTGCCCTACATAGGCAAGAGCGATGCCAACTTCAACTGGCAGCGACTGCTGCGCGAGGCCTACTTCGTGCCCGAGACCCGCATGATCGACGACCTCCTCGAGGACTTCCGCAAAAAGAAAAACCACATGGCCATTGTGGTCGATGAATATGGCTGCACTCAGGGCATCGCCACTCTCGAGGACGTGCTCGAGGAGATTGTGGGCGACATCGACGACGAATACGACACCGACGAGAAGAGCTACACCAAGCTCACCGATGACACTTTCATCTTCGACGGAAAAACCCTCCTGGGCGACTTCTGCAAGATTACCGGAGTGGACGAGGACGAATTTGACGACCGCGACGAGGATGCCGACACCATTGCCGGCCTCCTGCTCAGCATTAAGGGCGACTTCCTCAAGGAGAAGGAGCAAATAGCCTGCCACCGCTGCCTGTTCACCGTGCTGAGCGTGCTGAAGCACCGCATTGCCACGGTGAGAGTGAAAATCATGCCCCGCAAGGAGGGCGAGAATTAGCCCACTGCCATGCCACGGCTCAAGAACCTGTATTTCTTCGGCAGCATCACCCTGTTGCGGTGGAAGCTCACCGAATCGTGGCAAGAGTTGCTGGGGTATTGCTCGCAAAACCGCATCAGAATCGACCTCAGCTCGCTGCCCAAATCGGACAAACGCCGCCGTGAGTTCCTTGCCGAGCGACTGCTGCTATGTCGGCACTTCAATGGCTTACGCGTGAGGCTGGAGCACGACGAGCATGGAGCGCCCCGAATCTCGGATTTCGACGATATATATGTGAGCATAAGCCACACAAGCCAAATGGTGATTATGGCCCTGAGTGAGCACGAGCCGATGGGAATTGATGTGGAATGTATCTCGGAGCGCGTGGACAACGTGCGCGACAAATTTGTGAACGACAGCGAAACCGCCGAAATATCACGAGTGTGCGCCACCGACCTCACACTGGTGTGGACCGCGAAGGAGGCAATGTATAAGCTTGTGGGTGCTCCGGGGGCCTCGCTGCGCGACGATTTCTCCATTCGCTCCACCGTGTTCACTAAAGCAAGCGACAGCCTCTTGCTGTGGGCGCACTCCACCGCAGCCGGCAAGCGTGTCGACATAGAGCTATGCTCAACCATCGACCGCGAGGAGGCTACAGTAACCACAGTGGCGGTGTTCTACCGCAGCCCCTCGGAGCGGCTCGGCTGGAATTGCAGCCCGTGCTGTGAAGAAGACGAAACAGAAGAACAATAGTATCACATCAAGCATAACAAAAAAACAATACATATCGACATGAAACACTTCATCACTACCATTGCGCTGGCTCTCACCGTGAGCCTTGCCGCACCACACGCCGAGGCGTGCACCAGTCTGCTTGTGGGCAAGAAGGCCTCGGCCGACGGCTCCACTATCATCTCCTATGCCGCCGACGCCCACACTCACTATGGCTATCTCGACATCCTGCCCGCCGCCGACCACGAGAAGGGCGCGATGCGCGAAATCCGCGAGGGCGACACCAACAAGCCGCTCGGCTTCATTCCCGAGGTGGAGCACACCTACTTGGTGGTAGGCTACATCAATGAGCACCAGGTAACCGTCACCGAATCGACCTGGGGCGGCCGCCACGAGCTCGCCGACTCCACCGGCATTCTCGACTATGTGAGCCTCATGAAGATTGCATTGCAGCGTTCCAAGACCGCCCGCGAGGCCATCAAGGTGATGACCACCCTCGTGGCCGAATATGGCTACTACAGCGAGGGCGAGTCGTTCTCCATTGGCGACCCCAATGAAATCTGGGTGATGGACATGATTGGCAAGGGCGGCAAGGAGAAGGGCGCCGTGTGGGTGGCAGTGCGTATCCCCGACGACTGCATCTCGGCCCACGCCAACCAGCCACGCATCCACACATTCCCGCTCAAGGACAAGGCCAACTGCATCTACTCCAAGGACGTAATCTCTTTCGCCCGCAAAATGGGCTACTTCAATGGCAAGGACCGCGACTTCGACTTCGCCGCCGCTTATAATCCCGCCAACTATGGCACCCTGCGCGGCTGCGACGCCCGCGCCTGGGCTTTCTTCAACAAGCACGCAAGCGGAATGGACCGCTACATTCCCTACCTCGAGGGAAAGAAGGATGCCGAAATAATGCCGCTATATGTGAAGCCCGACCACAAGGTGTCGGTGCGCGACGTGCAGGCCATGATGCGCGACCACTTCGAGGGCACCCGCTACGACATGACAACCGACCCCGGCGCAAAGGTGCTGTGGGACGTGCCCTACCGATTCCGCCCCATGACCTACAAGGTGGATGGCGTGGAATATGTGAACGAGCGTGCCATCGCCACGCAGCAGACGGCCTATGTGCTGGTGTCGCAAATGCGCTCCTGGCTCCCCAATGCCGTGGGCGGCGTGCTGTGGTTTGGTGTCGACGACGCCAACACCAATGTGTTCCTCCCCATGTACTGCTCCATGACCAAGGTGCCACACAACTATGCCGACGGCGTGGCCGACCTCTACACCCTCAACTGGGAATCGGCATTCTGGGTCACCAACTGGGTGGCCAACCAGGCCTACTCTCGCTACTCGCTCATGATTCCCGACATTCGCAAGGTGCAGGGCGCTATTGAGAACGAGCTTGCCACCAACCAGCCTCTCATCGAGGAGAAGGCTCTCACGGCCTTCGCCACCTCGCCCGCCGAGGCCGCAAAGCTGCTCAACGACTACTCGGAGCGCGTAGCCGCCGACGCCACAGCACGCTACAAGAAGCTGGGCGAATACCTCCTGGTGAAGTATCTCGACGGAAACCGCAAGCGCGAGACCGACAAGGGCTTTGCCCGCAACCCCTGGGGCTACCCCTTGCAGCCTGAGTTCCCCGGCTACAACGAGGACTACTACCGCACCATCGTGAAGGGCACCGGCGACCACCTGCGCGTGCGCGAGGTGGAAAAATAATGTCACTCCGTTTTTTCCCCCTCTCCTCAATTCAGTGAATGATTAGGTCGAAGAAAAGCTCCCATCGCAAGCCGGCAGCCGGCAGACACAAGTGGCACTACATCTTAGCGGGTGTGGCGCTGCTCCTCGTGGCCTTGCTCGCCGCCGGCTTGTGGCGCGTGAGCCGGCACATCATTCCGCCCAAAGTGAGCGTAACCCGCGAGGAATACCCCATTCAGGGCATCGACGTGTCGAACCACAACGGGCCCATCGACTTTGCCCGCGTGGCTGCCGGCGGCGTAACCTTCGTGTATGTGAAGGCGAGCGAGGGCTCCTCCTACCGCGACCCCCGCTTCACTGCCAATGTCGACGCCGCTCACCGCGCAGGCCTCACCGTGGG
>CAMGFF010000262.1 GCA_946055125.1 uncultured Prevotellaceae bacterium
TAGATAGCAGATATTGGATAATCTATTGTGAGATAATTTATTAATTACAAGGAAAGAAACAATGATGAAAAAGATAATATTCATAGTATCGATAATGCTGATGATGGGGCTTGCTGCTTGCACCGACGACCTGAATCAGCGACCACAGACCGAGGTTGACGCCGATGCGGTGTACTCCAACCCCGACAACTATCAGCTTGTGCTTGCCAAGCTCTACGCCTCCTTTGTGATTGCAGGCCAGGAGGAAGGCGGTGGCAATGCCGACCTTGCCAGCAACAACGGCCACGACTTCCTGCGCGGCTACTTCAACCTGCAGGAGGGCCCCACCGATGAAATGGCTGCAACATGGCTCAGCGGCGACAAAATGGAGGGACTGAGCTACATGACATGGGACGCCAACGACCCCTGGGTGGCCGACACCTACTATCGCGCCTACTACACCATTGCGCTGTGCAATGAGTTTCTGCGCCACGCCGGCGATGATGCCATTGGCGGATTCACTGCCGAGCAGCAGTCGAAAATCAGCCAGTATCGCGCTGAGGCACGCTTCCTCCGCGCACTGGCCTACTACTTCGTGCTCGACCTCTTCGGCAAGGGTCCATTCGTCGACGAAACGATGCCTGTGGGCGCTTTCACTCCCGAGGCCTACACCAACGCACAGCTCTTTGCCTACATTGAGAGCGAGCTGAAGGCTATTGAGGGCCAGCTCGCCGACCGCACGGCGGTGGTCTATGGCCATGCGCCACAGGGCGCTGCCTGGGCGCTGCTTGCCCGCCTCTACTTGAATGCCGAGGTTTATGGCGCGGGCAACCACTACACCGACTGCGTGACCTATTGCAAGAAGGTGATTGCCGCCGGCTACACGATTGCCAAAGATGCTGTGACCTACACTGCCACCGACGGCAGCGATGTGGTGGTCCCCGCTTATGCCACTCTCTTCAATGCCGACAACGACAAGCGCACCAATGAGCTTATATTCAGCTTCGTGGTCGATGGCACCAACACCGTGTCGTGGGGCGCCACCACCTACATCGTGTGTGGCGAGTGTGGCAACTCGAGCGCACAAAATCCCGCCGACTACGGACTGACGAGCGGCTGGGGCATGTTCCGCGTGCGTGGTGAGCTTCCGCAGCTCTTCGGCGATGTGACCTCCTCGGCCGACAGCCGCGCAATGTTCTTCACCACCGAGCAGAGCCAGTGGCTCGACAAGACAATCGACGACCAGACCTGTGGCTACTTTGGCGAGAAATTCTCCAACCTGCTCGACAATGGCAAGCCGGCAAGCGACACTGCGGCCGACGGAGCAAGTACCGACTATCCCATGTTCCGCCTCGCCGATGTGTATCTCATGGCTGCCGAGGCCGTGCTTCGCGGTGGCTCGGGCTACACCAAAGATGAGGCACTTGCTCTTGTGAACGAGCTGCGCGAGCGTGCCTATGGCGACCAGAGCGGCAACATCACAAGCCCGGAGCTCACACTGAGTTTTATCCTCGACGAGCGAGGCCGCGAAATGTGGTGGGAGTGCACACGCCGCACCGACCTTATCCGCTACGGACTCTTCACCGGCGGCAGCTACTTGTGGCAGTGGAAGGGCGGAGTGGCCGACGGCCGAGCCACCAACAGCCGCTACAACGTGTATCCCATACCCACAGCCGAGCTTTCGGCCAATCCTAACCTGAAAAATGAAAACTACTAACCAGCACCCCGACAACAAGATGAAAAAGATAAATTATATCATAGTGGCATTGGTGGCCATTTTGGCGGCCTCATGCAACAAGGATGGTGACTTCCTCACCACCAATGTTGCCGACAGCGTGACCGTGGATGGCTCGGGCGACATCGTGCTCACCTATGAGAATGCCGACGCACTTGCCCTCACGCTCTACTGGAGCGAGAATGGCACGCTATCGCTTAGCAACTCGCTCGTGAAAGCTCCCGACAACGCCACAGTGAACACCGTGGAGTTCTCTGACACCGAAGACTTCGCTCGCAGCACCGGCCTACAGGCCGACGCAGGTGAATATGCAATGCAATTCACAGCAAAGCAGCTCAACTCGCTCATTTCGCGCGTGGGATTCACTGAGGCTGTGGAGAAGCCGCTCTATATTCGCATAAAGTCGCAGCTTGGCAGCAACATTGCTCCCACCTACAGCAACGTGCTCAAGGTGAACGTGACTCCCTACGTTATCGACATGAGTGTGGGCTTCGTGCTCGACAGCAACCAGAGCGAGACCGGCGCAACACTCGCCTCGCCGGCATCCGACGGTGTATACAAGGGCTTCATGGGTGCCGCAGGCTGGTACAACTGGTATTTGCGCGAGGGCGACGGCACCACTTGGGGCAACCTGGGCGTGGATGGCTCGGAGTTCCGCATGTCGAGCGACGACACCAAGTGGAACTTCTGGTTCCCCGGCCTTGAAGGCTGCTACTATGTGATAGTCGACACCAAAGCTGCCGAGTGGAGCGCACTGCTCGTTCCCACACTCACGGTGAGTGGCGACATCACCGGCGAGATGACCTACAGCCGCAAGCTGAACACCTGGACTCTCACCTACAATGCCGCAGCAGCCGGCACCGCCAAGATTAAGATTGCCGGAACCGGTAAGCAATACAACGTGAGCACCAAGTGTGTGGACGACGCAGCCGTCGACACTCCTGTGGCATTTGGCGCAGCTGGCTCGCAGATTACCTTCGGCACCGAGCCCGGCGAAATAAGCGTTAACGTTCCGGCAGCCGGCGAGGTGACCCTTACCCTCAACCTGAGCGACCCCAATGCCTGGACCTGCGAGGTGCAGCAGGGGGCCGGCGAGCAGGAGGAAGAGGCGCAGAAGTATCTCTACCTCGTGGGTATCGACGACGGTAACTCAGGCAGCTGGACATTCGACTATACCATTAAGCTCTATAATGAGGACGACCTCAACTATGCAGCCGTTTGTAATGTAAATTCATTGTGGGGCTATCAAGTAGCAACAGAGATCGACAACTGGACGAGCGTGTATAAGTGGGTTTCGGGTGATGCCGCAGCTGGAACTCTCGCCATGGATGGCACTGATAATATTCCTGCTCCCACACCGGGCTTGTATCTCATCAACGTGTCGCTCAAGTATCTCACCTACAGCACACTGGCAGTGACAAGCGTACAATATACCGGTATTGCCGACAATTGGGACTTGCACGACATGACACCCACCGCTACTCCGGGCGTATTCACTGCCGACATCGACATCACAGCCGCTTCGTCGTGGGGATTCCAGATAATTATCAATGGTGATTGGGGGCAGATGTTCGGCGGCAGCAACGGCGAACTCTTCTACCTTGGCTCGAATCTCACCGACGATGCTGCCATGGCCGGCAAGACTTGCACGCTCACCGTGGACCTTTGCAAATGCACCTACTCGCTCACTGAGAAATAACACTCAACTGCATTGATGGGTTGAGGACACAACCATCAACCCATCAATGAATACTACACATAGATTGAAATAAACTGTCAATAATAGAAAGGAGAAAGATATGAAT
>CAMGFF010000263.1 GCA_946055125.1 uncultured Prevotellaceae bacterium
TTTCGGATGCGTATTGATTTCGGCTGCGTACTGCTTCCGCGGGAAGCGCAGTATATGGCGACAAAACAGCGGCTGGCAGTACCTTGGTAGTGCCAGCCACTTACGTGCTATGGTCTCACCTTAGTGCGGTAGTGAGGCTCCGAATTATTTCTTCGAGAGCTTCTCCTTGAGTGCTGCAAGCTCCTCAAGGTCGCCGAGGGTGGTCTTCTCGATTGTGTTGGTGATTACGGGTGCATCATCGTTGTTGTTGTTTGCCTTGGCTGTCTTCTTGGCTGCCTTCTTGGCCTCGGCCTTAGCCTCGTCCTCGAAAATGCGGCTGTGCGAAAGGATGATGCGCTTAGCGTCCTTGTTGAACTCAATCACCTTGAAGTTGAGCTTCTCGTCCTGCTTGGCCTGGGTGCCGTCCTCCTTCACAAGGTGCTTGGGAGTTGCGAAGCCCTCAACGCCGTAGGGAAGTGCCACCACTGCGCCCTTGTCGAGCATCTCAATGATAGTTCCCTCGTGGATGCTGCCCACGGTGAACACTGTCTCAAACACGTCCCAAGGATTCTCCTCGAGCTGCTTGTGACCGAGGCTCAGGCGACGGTTGTCCTTGTCAATCTCAAGAACCTGAACGTCGATGTCGGCTCCAATCTGGGTGAACTCAGAGGGGTGCTTAATCTTCTTGGTCCAAGAGAGGTCGCTGATGTGGATAAGTCCGTCAACACCCTCCTCAAGCTCTACGAATACGCCAAAGTTGGTGAAGTTGCGCACCTTTGCTGTGTGCTTCGAGCCAACGGCATACTTCTCCTCGATGTTCTCCCAAGGATCCTGCTTGAGCTGCTTGATACCAAGCGACATCTTGCGCTCTGCGCGGTCGAGGGTGAGGATTACTGCCTCTACCTCGTCGCCCACCTTCATGAAGTCCTGTGCCGAGCGCAGGTGCTGCGACCACGACATCTCGCTCACGTGGATAAGACCCTCTACGCCCGGAGCGATTTCGATGAATGCGCCGTAGTCGGCCATAACCACTACTTTGCCCTTCACCTTGTCGCCCACCTTGAGGTTGGCATCGAGAGCATCCCATGGGTGCGGCTGGAGCTGCTTCAGGCCCAGTGCGATGCGCTTCTTCTCATCGTCGAAGTCGAGGATTACCACATTCAGCTTCTCGTCGAGAGAAACAACCTCCTCGGGGTGGTTTACGCGGCCCCACGAGAGGTCGGTGATGTGGATAAGTCCGTCGACGCCGCCAAGGTCGATAAATACACCATAAGAAGTGATGTTCTTGACGGTTCCCTCGAGAACCTGTCCCTTCTCAAGCTTGGCGATGATATCTCTCTTCTGCTGCTCGAGCTCGGCCTCAATGAGTGCCTTGTGCGATACAACAACATTCTTGAACTCCTGATTAATCTTCACGACCTTGAACTCCATGGTCTTGCCAACAAACACGTCGTAGTCGCGGATAGGCTTAACATCAATCTGCGAGCCGGGGAGGAAGGCCTCGATGCCGAATACATCGACAATCATACCACCCTTGGTGCGGCACTTGATGTAACCCTTAATAATTTCGTCGTTCTCGAGAGCCTCGTTCACGCGATCCCAGCTCTTGGCTGCACGTGCCTTCTTGTGCGAGAGGATAAGCTGTCCTTTCTTGTCCTCCTGGTTCTCGATGAATACCTCTACAGTGTCGCCCACCTTCAGGTCGGGATTGTAGCGGAATTCGCTGAAAGGAATAATACCGTCCGACTTGTAGCCAATGTTAACCACTACCTCACGCTTGTTGAGTGCGATAACGGTACCTTCGGTTACATCCTTGTCCTTAATGGTGTTCAACGACTCGTCGTAGGTTTTTTCCAGTTCCTCAAAAGATTTGCCTCTTTGAGTGTCACCTTTCTCATAGGCTTCCCAGTCGAAGTCTTCGATAGGTGAATTTTTTAATTCTTCGCTCATTTAAATAGTTAATAATTAAGTTAATTTTATGTATGGCGCGTCGTTGCCCCACACACGGCTGCAAAGTTAATAATAATTTGTGAAACATGCACCATCCCCACGCCACTTTTTTCCACAATTCAGTGATTTTCACCTAAAAATAGCCACCGGCTTCATTTTGCAACAGTGTTGTTTACCGCTGCTTGCGCCTGGGTGTGCCGATTGGGGTGTAGTTGGCCATAACGAGCCCGTGCAGAGGTCTTTGAAACATTTGTTATTCTTTCTTCTCACCTCTCACAGGGTGATTCTTCGCACCTCGGCGTTGACGAGCGATGCCACCTCATGGCAGGAGCAATTGAAGCGTGCTGCTATCATGTTGCGGGCAAATTGCCCGTGAGTGACCACGATTATTGTGTCGGCCGGGGCAAACATCATGCGCAGCATCGCCAGCGCGTGGGTGGCACGCTGCGCAATCCGGGCCTCTGTCTCGGCGCTTGGGTCGTCGAATTTCCACTTGCCGTGTCGCCAGTAGCGCTCGCGTGCCTCGGCGAGTGGCATGCCGGTGTAAATGCCCCAGTCGCGCTCACGCAGCACCTCGAGCGTCACCACCGGCAGTGCAAGTCTACGGGCAATGATTGCAGCCGACTCTGCCGCCCGGCGCAGGTCGCTCGACACGATGCACCTCGCGCCCGCGGCCATCGCAGCAAGCCGCTCGGCGGCAGCGGCCACCTGTGCCCTACCCTCCTCGGTGAGCCGTCCGGGCAGGTGTCCCTGCAATAGCCGCCCCAGGTTCTCCTCAGTGAGTCCGTGCCTCACAATCCACACATTCATCTCGCTCAATTTTTTTCAATTCAAAACTCAAGGCGGAAGCCTTTCTGCTTGAGCTCGGCATATTTCTCCTCGTTGAAGCGGAAAAGAAAGGCCTCTTTCTTGTTTGAGGGATTCACGCGGTCGGCGGTTCGCTCGAGTATCTCAAAGTGCATCATCTTGTTGTAGAAGTTGCGGCGGTCGAAGCGCACGCTCAGGATTGCCTCATAGAGGTTCTGGAGCTGCTTCACGGTGAATTTCTCGGGCAGCAGCTCAAAGCCCACCGGCTCAAAGTGGATTTGCTCGCGCAGAGCTTTCTCGGCTCGGCGCAATATCTGGTCGTGGTCGAATGCAAGCTGCGGCACGTCGTCGAGCGGGAACCAGCGTGCATCGGCGGCATCGTCGCCTCCGCGCACCTCCTGCATGCGCACCAAGGCATAGTAGGCAATGGTGATTACACGCTCGCGTGGGTCGCGGCGTGGCGCCGTGAAGGTGTGAAACTGGCGTATGTAGGCACCCTCAAGCCCTGTTTCCTCGCGCAGCTCGCGCAGTGCGCCGGTGGCTGCGTCCTCGTCCATGCGCAGGAAGCCTCCGGGCAGCGCCCAGCAGCACTTGAATGGCTCCACGCCTCGCTGCACGAGCAGCACATTGAGCCTTGTGCCGTCGAAGCCGAATATCACGCAATCGGTAGTCACGCTTGGGTGGGGATACTTGTAGCAGTATTTCAATTCTTCGTTGTCCATAATGATATTCTTTTTGTTTTGGTAATGCAAAGAT
>CAMGFF010000264.1 GCA_946055125.1 uncultured Prevotellaceae bacterium
TCTACCCGGTCAGCACTGAATCGTGTGGCCCAAAGACCCCCACGTACCACTCATTGGCTCGGGAACGCTACGCACAGCCGTCTACAAAATACGCATCTAATCTTTTTCAGCAAGCCTCCCTTTCTATACACCATCACGGCTTTTCTATTCTCATCACAGCCGTCCTGGGGGTGCGGATGCGGGGCTTCAGCTCGCCGCCGAGCAGCAGCAGTGTGTCGCCACACAGTGCTGCTGCGGCTCCGGCGCGGGCATAGTGGGCACTGGTGGCTGCTATGCTCCATGTGCCGGTATCCGGGTCGAAGACATATACCGAAGGATTAAACCTGTACCACTCCACTGGGTGCTGCAAGTAGTCGGCCTGCTGCTCTTGCAGCGCGGCGAGGAAAATGTGGCGGTTCACTCCACCGGCTGCGGCAATGCGGCCGTCGCGCAGTGTCACTGCCACTCCGCCACCAAGCGAGGCTGCATCGCCGGCAGCATCACGCGGCCCGGGCACAGCCAGCCATGTGCGGCTTGTCGGGTCGTAGCAATAGCCGTCGGTGTCGAGAGTCGCGGGCCTGTTCTCGCCCTTTGGCGCGAAGCCACCCCACACATAAATCTTTCCGCCCGAAGCTGCCACCACCGGCTGCACGCGGCTGTTGCCGGGGAAATCGGGGTGCCGTTGCCAGCCTTGCTGCTTCTTGCCGAGGTCGAGGCACAGTAGCACATTCGCCGGCTCGCCACCGGCGTTGCCACCACACACCCACACCTCATCGCCCATGGCACAGGCGGCGGTGTTGTCGAGCGCAAAAGGAAGGCGGGGCAGGTGCTCGGTACGCACCTTCCCACTGCGGCTCACTCTCACCAAGAAAGCCTCGGCCGAGCTTGAGCCATTGGCAATGCCGCCCACCATCACCACCCCATGCCGCGTGGTGGCCGAAGCTCCATAGGCGGTACACTCAGTCAGGTCGCCCACATGCTTCCACTCGCCATGCGGCTCGGCGGGATTTAGCAGGTATATGCCTCGGTAGTATCGTTTCTTGCTGTCGGCGCCCAGCGGATTCTCTGGAAAGTTGCAGCCGCCGGCCCGAACCACCCAGCCACTGCTCACTCCGCCGAAAGCTGCCGACACGCCATGCTCTATTCCCGGCTCCTCAGCCCGGCAGCACAGTGCCGAGGCTATCGCCAGCAGGCACAGTACACTCAGTCGCATATCTTTTTTTCGATGAAATATTCTTGGTTACAGCCTGTTGCAGCGACCGAAGAAGCCAATAGCCTCCAGCTCCTGCTTCATTGCAGCCTCCTCGTCGTCGGTGAGGTTCTGGAATGGAGTGCGGTTCTTGCCAAGGTCGAGGCCTATGAGCTTCATGATGCGCTTTCCGCCCACGATGTTGCCACGGTAGCGGCAAATCACATTAATCACTTCCTGCGCGAAGTTCTGGTGCTCGCGGGCCGCCTCAATGTCGCCCCGCTGCCAGCAGTCGATGATGGCGGTTAGCTCGCGGCCATTGTAGTTGGTGGTGCCGCCTATTCCGCCCTGAGCGCCACCCATGGCGAGCGAGGGAAGGATAGTTTCGTCCTGGCCGTGGAGCATGTCGAATTTTCCGTCGTTGTAGAGCCGGCACTGGTTGTACTCATAGATGCTCTCAAAGGTGTACTTGATTCCGGCAAAATTAGGCACACGGCCATCCACGGCCTCAAGCAGCTTCACCATGGGCAGGAATGCGCCGTTGAAGGCCGGGATGTGGTAGTAGTAGAAAGGCAGCCCGGGTGCGCCGCCGGCAATCTCCTCAATGTATTTCACCAGCTCCTCCACGCGGCCAATCTTGGGGAATGGCGGCGCCATAGCGCCTATGCCCCACGCGCCAATCTCGGCGGCATGGCGGGCAAGCTCGCGGCTGGCTTTCACGCAGCAGCTTCCCACGTGCACAATCACCTTGAAGTCGTCGTCGGCATATTTTATCCATTCCTCGGCCAGACGCTTGCGCTCCTCATCGGTGAGCATATAGCCCTCTCCCGACGAGCCATTGATAAACACGCCTTTCAATCCGTTTTTCTTGAGCATTGCTGCGTAGGCTGCTATCGGCTCCAGGTTCACCTCGCCATTGGCATAGAAGGGTGTGAAGGGAGCGTTGATTAATCCTTTTATCTTTTGCATATTTCTATTTTTTAGTGTGTATTATTATGTGTTGGTAATTTATGTTTATTCCATATTGAGCGTGGTGGGCTTCAGCACCACGAGCTGCGCCACCAGGGCAAGCACCAGGGCACCGGCCATGAAAGTGAATCCCATACCCATAAGCCCCTGGTCGGCAAGCGTGCCAAGCACGTTGGTGGCAAGAGCGCCAATGAAGAGCCCCGACATATTCATTATTCCGTAGGCCGTGGCACGCGAGCGGCTGCCCACAAACTGGCACAGAATCGGCATATTGTTGGCGTCGAAAAGTCCGTAGCCGAAGCCAAAGAGCAATCCCGCCCCAATGGCAGCCACCAGCGACGTGCCATAGCCCATGAGCACAAGCGAGGGTATCATCATTGCGAGGCCAATGCTGCTGGTGTAGATGCGTCCGCGCAGATTGCACTGCGCCCAGCGGTCGGCAAGCGGTCCGCCCACCATCACGCCCACAAAGGAGGCAAAGGCTATTGTGATTGTGGCCACGGGACCCGCCCACACCATCTCAATGCCAAGACTGTCGGCAAAGAGCGTGGGCAGCCAGTTCTTCGTGGCCCAGCCGGGCACCGACGAGGTGGCGAAGAAAAATAGAATGGCCCAGAATGCCGCGCAGGTGAGCAGCATGCCTATTGAGCCGCCCACGTTCCTCACGCCGCTGCGCAGCACCTCGATGAGCGAGGCTTGCTGTGCCTTGGGCTTCACTTGGGGCTTGTCGTCGCGCTTCTCGTGCAGCAGGGCTATGAGAATCACGGCGTAGGCAATGCCCACAATTCCAAACCAGTGGAAAGTGCTCTGCCACGAGAGGTGCGACGCCACAAAAGCGCCGAAGCCGCCCACGGCCTGCCCCATGTAGAGGCCGGTCATGTGTATGCCCACCGCGAGGCTCAGCCGGCGGCCGGCAAAGTAGTCGGCTATGAGCGAGAGGGCAGCGGGAATGTAGAGAGCCTCCGACACGCCCATGGCCGCACGCAGCCAGTACACCTCGGTGTAGGTCGTGGCATAGCCCATCATCAGCGTCACCGCCGACCACACCGCCAGCGACACCACTATGAGCCACTTGCGGTTCACGCGGTCGGCCACGATGCCCGAAATGGGGCTCATGAAGCCATAAATCCACATAAACGCCGCCATGATTTTTCCAAACATCACCTTGCTCTCAAGGTCGCTTATATCCATGGCCATGGCATCGCGCATCGTGGAGAGCATCTGGCGGTCCATGTAGTTGAGCAGCGCCACCACCCACAGCAGTGCCACTACCATCCAGGGATAGAAATTTTTTTTTGTGAGATTTGTCATCGTTTTAGGTAATTGTTTTTTTAGGGTTGTTCTATT
>CAMGFF010000265.1 GCA_946055125.1 uncultured Prevotellaceae bacterium
GTATAAAAAACACTCTCATTTTAGCACATCTGCAAGCGAATAAAAATAATATCACGATAATCATTCTTTAAGAATTATATGTAACTTTGCAGGGAAATTCAGGATTATTTTCATTATGACTAAATAACTCTACCGTTTATGAAAAATATTATCGTTTTCGACGCTCCCGAAGTGCGCGACAACCTCCTCCCTATCACCTACACACGCCCCGTGTCGCACATTCGCATAGGCATCGACACCATTTTCGAAAAATGGCAGTCGTTCCTCTCCGGCGAGGCTCTCTCGCCTCTCACCGTGCCCTATCTCCAGACGAAATTCCCCGCTGTCGTCACCGCCGACAACTATTTCATCGCCGGCCACATTATCCCCACTAAGGAACTCGCCGTGGAGGCTCTTGCCCTAAACCCCGGTGAGGCTCTCTTTGCCGGTGAGTCGCTTGTCGCATTCCGAGGCTCGCCCCAGGATTTTGAAAAGCGGAATTTTCAAGCCTCTACTTCGTTCCACGGCTCGGTGCGCTCCATACACTGGCTTTACGACATTTTCCTAATGAATGGCGACGTGTTGGCCGACGACTTCCGCCGCATCACCGCCGGTCGCTCTTCTCAGCCCATCAGCAGCACTAACCTCGTGATTGGCAGTCCAACGGCCGACGATGGCTCTCCGCTCATCTTCATCGAGGAGGGTGCCTCGGTGGAGGGCGTAACCCTCAATGTCACCGCCGGCCCAATCTACATTGGCCGCGACGCTACTATCATGGAGGGTTCCTGCATTCGCGCTCCTTTCGCTGCTTGCACTCACAGCCAGGTGAATATGTGCACCAAAATCTATGGTGCAACCACGCTCGGCCCCTACTGCAAGGTGGGAGGCGAGCTCAACAATGTGGTGATGATTGGCTACAGCAACAAGGCTCACGATGGTTTCCTCGGAAATGCCGTAATCGGTGAGTGGTGCAACCTCGGCGGCGGCACCACCGCCTCCAACCTCAAGAACGACTACTCCGAAATCAAGCTCTGGAACTACCCGGCTCACCGCTTCCTCCGCACCGGCCTCCAGTTCTGCGGCCTTATCATGGGCGACCACTCTAAGGCGGGTATCAACTGTATGTTCAACACCGCCACCGTCATCGGCGTGGGCGTGAATATCCATGGAGCCGGGTTCCCGCGCAACTTCGTGGCTTCGTTCCTCGAAGGCTCCACCTCGGGCTATGTCGATGTCTCGCTGCCCCGTTTCTTCACTATCGCCGAGCGCGTAATGGTGCGCCGTGGCATTGCCCTCACCGACACCGACAAGGATATTTTCACAGCAATCTACAATATCGCCGACTCCTACAAATAAACCCCTCCAGCCCTATTGCACAACATCTAAACATATCAAAGGGTGTATCCTATCACGGAATTTCATAATTCCGGAAAAGGATACACCCTCGTTGTTTTTTCACCGCCGGGCAACTATTCTTCATCCACGCCTTCTCAGGCGGTGCGTGAGCCGCCGCTTCTGCATGCCAAGCCACTTCAGCCACGCCCGCACGTGAAGCAGGGCCCCGCTCGGCGCCACATTGAGGTCGCTCGTGAGCGGGTCGCTGAACGACTCAAGCTGCGGAGCCTCGCCAAACTGCTCCGGATAGACTATCAGCAGGTTGTTGTGCCCAAAGTATTTGGCAAGCAACCCCGGCACGGTGTCCATGTCGCTGTTAAACGACAGCGAGGTGCGCCGGGCGCTTATCACGATAAACAGGTCGTCGTCGAGCACGCGGTTGGCTATCAGCGCAAAGTCGCCCCAGTCGTCGAAGGGGCGGTATTCGGTGCGTGCCTCTATCTTCTCGCGGTGTATCACCCCGCGTATCAGCGGTATGGTGTCGGGGTGGGCGAAGTAGATGATGCGGCATCCTATGCGCCGGGCGAGCGTCGTTACTCTTATCACCCAGCCTGCAAAGCCGGTCTCAAATTCGGCCTTGGGCGGCGCCACTACCACCACGCGCGTTATGGTGTTGATGGGTATGTAGCAGCGTGTGATTATCACCATCTTGTTAAGCTCTTTTATGAGCTGCTCTATCTTGCCGCCAAGGTAGCTGTCCACCACCGTCAGCTTCTGGTGCATGCCCACCACCACGTCGGTGATGCCGCGCTCGTTCACGGTGTTCACTATGCCGGCCACCGTGTTCAGGTCGTAGCGGTCGATGGTGCTCATCTGCACGTTCACAGCCGCTGCGGTCTCGCCGGCGAGCTTCAGCGCGTTCTGCCCTATGGCTATGGAGTTGGGCGAGTTGTCGTTGCGCACGTGCAATGCAAATATCGACTCGTCTGTGGTCTTGCGCTTCATCATCAGCGCCAGGTCCACGAGGCTCGCGGCTGTAACCGGGTTGCTCACGGGGATGAGCGTGCGCATGGGCTGCCGGCGGTTGGCGTTGTCGCTCTCGTCGGTGCCCTCGGCCATCATGCGTATCTTCACCCGAGCAGCTGCCCCCGAGGTCACTATCGGAGCCAGGGCGCACGTCACGAGTATCATCACCACTGTGCCGTTGAATATCTGCTCGTTCAGCAGCCGGCTGCCGTCGGGCATTATCATGTTGTAGCCTATCATCACCACGGCAAGCGCCACTGCGGTGTGCGCGGTGGTGAGGCCAAACATCACCGTGCGGTCGTCGGCCGTGAAGCCGTAGGCCTTCTGCGCTATCCACGCCGCTATCCACTTCCCGGCTATGGCCACCACAAGCATGTGGGCGGCCACAAGCAGCGTGCCGGCGTCGGCAAGCACCCTTATGTTGATCATCATGCCCACGCCTATCAGGAAGTAGGGGATAAACAGAGCGTTGCCCACAAATTCTATGCGGCTCATGAGCGGCGACACATTGGGTATGTAGCGGTTGAGCACAAGCCCTGCGAAGAATGCGCCAAGCACTGCCTCAAGCCCTATCACCTGTGCCATCCACGAGGCAAGGAACACCATAGCCAGCACATACACGTATTGAGTCACCTTGTCGCTGTAGTTTTTGAAGAACCACCGCGTGAGCCGCGGATAGCTGTAGAGCACCACCGCGCAGTATATGCCCAGCCTCAGCAGCAGCTGTCCAAAGTCGAGCAGCGAGTACTCGCCGCTCTGCGTTATGCTCACCGTAATGGCAAGCACGAGCAGCGACAGCAGTATGGCTATAATCGTGCCAACTATCGACACCAGCACCGCCGGGCTCTTCGTGATGCCAAGGCGCGTTATCACAGGGTAGGCTATCAGTGTGTGCGAGGCATACATCGACGCGAGCAGCGACGCCGTCACCGTGTCGAGCCCCAGCAGTAGCACCGCCGCCACCACGCCCACCACCATGGGCACAAAGAATGTGAGGAGGCCGAATCCCAGCCCCTTGCGCACGTTCTTCTTGAGGTGATACATGTCGATTTCCAGCCCGGCAAGAAACATGAGGTAGAGCACTCCCACCTGGCCGAATATCTCAAAACTGCTGTCGCGGT
>CAMGFF010000266.1 GCA_946055125.1 uncultured Prevotellaceae bacterium
GGTAGTGGTGAGGCACTGCGACAAGTAGATGTAGTAGTCGGCATGGTCGTAGGTAGCCTGCTGTGCATAGAACACGATTGTGGGCAGGCCCGTCTGCAGCGACACGAAGTGGGCGCGGTCGGGGTTGACGTTGTCGTCGAGCATATCCACGCAGCTTGTAGCGCCAAGGCAGACAACCAGTGATGATAAAATATATTTCAGCTTATTCATAATTCAAAAAAGTGATGAAGGGTTTAGAATGTTGCTTTCAGGTTGAAGTTGAAGCTGCGTGCATTGGGCACCTGGTAGCGGTCGAAGCCACCCGAGCCCGAGCCATAGGAGCTTCCCGACTCAGTGACTTGCGGGTCGGAACCCGAGTATTTGGTGAGCAGGAAGAGGTTGCGGCCGGTGAGCGACACATTGAGGCCCTTCACCGGGCATCCCTTGGCGAGGAGCTTGGAGAGGTCGTAGCCTATGGTCACATAGCTGAGGCGAATGTAGGAGCCGTCCTCAATGAAATTCGACGACACGGGATAGTAGTGGTTGTTGATGAAGTTCTGGTCGAGGATCACCGGAGTGGTGTTCTTGCGGTAGGTTCCGTCGCCATTTGCCACAACGCCATTAAATACTATCTCGCGGTTGCGATACTTGTCGAAGAGGTGGTGCTGACCGTTGGTGATGAGGCTTGAGCCGGTGATGTTCACCACATCGCCACCACAGCGGCCGTCGAAGAGGAAGCCGAAGGTGAGCTCTTTCCAGCGGAAATTGGAGCCGAGGCCGAGCATGAAGTCGGGCTCACGGTTGCCGATTAGCACCTGGCGGGCGGTGTTGATGAGAGGAATACCGTTCTCGTTGCAGATTACGTTTCCGTCGGGGTCGCGCTGGTAGTCCTTACCGGTGATAGCCGTCGAAGAGCCGCCGAGGAACGCAGTAGGGAATATGCCGCCGTAGTTGGTGCCGTCGATTTGCGAAATCTGGTCGGGCAGCGACTTCACTCGGCCGCGGTTGAGCGAGAAGTTGGCAGTCACGGTCCAGTCGAAGTCGGGAGTCTTGAAGATGTCCTGAGCCAGGGTAGCCTCAATACCGTAGTTCTCCACACAACCCTCGTTGCGAGTCTGGAGAATCTGACCGGCAGCCGGCGACACGCGCACTGTCACAATCTGGTTGTCAACCGAAGTGGAGTAGTAGGCGAGGTCGAGGCGAGTGCGGCTCTTGAAGAAGCGCAGGTCGGCGCCAATCTCCCACGACTTTGTCATCTCGGGCTCAAGGTTGAGGGCCACGCCGACGGTTGGGTCGATGCCCCATCCGCCGTCGGGGAAGGTTGACCAGTTCTTGTAGCTCTCGGTGAACTTGTAGGGAGTGCAGCTCTTGCCCACCTTAGCCCAGTTACCGCGAATCTTTCCGTAGGAGAAGATGTCGTTCTGAATCTTGAAGAGCTCGGAGAAGATAAGACCGCCGGTGAACGAGGGATAGAAGTATTTGTAATCGACCTGGCGCAGAGTGGAGGAGCCATCGATGCGGCCTGTCACCGACACCTGGGCGATGCCCTTCCAGTCGAAGCGCAGCTCGCCGAAGTAGCCATATTTGTTCCACTGCGAGTGGTTGAGATACATGTCGTAGCCGGCGGTAGAGGAATTGGTGAACGAAGCCGGGTCGATGTTCTGGAAGCTGTAGAAGTCGCCCTCGAGCATGAATTTCTGTCCGGCGAGCTGTGCGCTCAGCGACTTGTAGTTGGTCCAGTCGATACCGAAGAGCACATTCATGTTGAAGTCCTTGAAGAGTTCGCGCTGATAAGTAGCAAGGAACTGAGCGTTGAATCGCTCGGAGCGCGAAGGCTGGAACGAGTAGGCGCCAAACTTATATTGATACTCCGAGAGGAAGTCGGCATCGGCCTCGAAGTCGGTCTGGCGGAAGCGCGGCACCACGGCGGCATCGTACATTGAGTAGCCCTTGTCGTAGCTCACCTTGCCGGTGAACACAAGGTTCTTGATAGGCTCGTAGGAAATCTGTCCGTTGAGCATTATACGGGTGCTTGTGGTCTCGCTGCGGTCGTTGTAGCGGCCGAAGTAGGGCGATATTGCAGCCGAGATGCGCTTGCTGGGGATAACCTGGCTCCAGTCGTCGTAGAAAGCGTCCCAGTTGGGGTAGCCCTCGGCGGTCTGATAGTCGGCCATATTCTTTGTGATACCCCAGTTATACACCGACGACATGGAGTTGCCGAATCCGCGCGACTTGCTTTCCTTGAAGCTGGTGGAGAGCTGAATCTTCACCTTGTCCGACGGCTCGAAGTTGCCCTTGATGAACACGTTGAACTGGTCCTTGTAGTCCTCGGGCACCACGCCCTCGTTCTTCTGATAGGAAACCGAGGCATAGGCATTGGCCTTGGTGGTGCCGCCGGTCATCGAGATGTCGTACTTCTGGAGGAAGCCGGTGCGGAGGAAGTCGCCCACGTTGTCGTAGGTGGGCTGTCCGGCTGCGAGCGGAGCGCCCCAGCCGCCGCTGCCGCTATTGAGCACATAGAATCCCTTGGTGCCGGGAGCATAGCTGCTCTGAATCTCGGGCACACGGGCGGCATTGGAGATTTCGAGAGTGGCATTGGCAGTGACGGTGAGCTTGCCGTCCTTTCCGCTCTTGGTCACAATCATGATAACGCCATTGGCAGCCTCCTGGCCATAGAGAGCCGAGGCAGCAGCGCCCTTGAGCACCGACATCGACTCGATGTCGTTGGGGTTGATGTCGCTGAGCGACGAGCCACCGCCACGCACGGGCACGCCGTCGATGATGATGAGCGGCTCATTGTTCTGCGAGGTGTTGATTGATGAGATTGCACGAATCTGGATGGTCTGCGAGGCATTGGGCGAGCCACCGGTGCTCATAATCTGGAGACCCGACACCTTGCCTTGCAGGGTGCTTGCGAGGTTGTTCGACACGCCGGCTGTAATTTCCTTGGAGTCGAGCTGCTGCACTGCGAAGTTGAGCTTTTTCTTCTCCTGGGTCTGTCCCATGGCGGTCACCACCACTTCGCCCAGCAACTGGGCGTCTTCTTTCATCACGATGTGGAGCGTTTGGTTTTTGCCCACTTTCACGTCCTGTTGCAACATGCCCACATTAGAAATAGAAAGCACGTCGCCGTCCTTCACTTCGATGGAGAACTTGCCGTCGAAGTCGGTAGCCACGCCGCGCTGGGTGCCTTTCACCATCACAGTAGCTCCAATGACGGGCTCATTGTCGCTCTCTGAGATTACGGTACCCGTGATAACACGCGCATAACCAGCCACCGCAAGGATCGAGAATAAAATTAGCAATAGCTGCTTTTTCATAATTAGTAATTTAAGTTTATATTATTGATTTTTTGATTTTCTTCCTTATCCAGTTAATTTGATAATTGTGCAACCACTCGGCTATTATGGTGTAGCTTGCTTTTCAACAGACAAATGTAGCACATAAATTTATAAAAATCTCAATATAAAGG
>CAMGFF010000267.1 GCA_946055125.1 uncultured Prevotellaceae bacterium
TCACAGATTACATTGCGTTAATCTTCCAATTTTTGGAGGTTTTTCCATAGATTTTCTGTAAATTTGCAAAAGTTTAACGCAATTTATTGATATGGCAAAAAAGAAAAACAGCAGTAAGGCACAGCAGCAACACCTGTCGCCGATAACCTACCTGCGCACTCGTGCCCGGTCATTAGAGATTGGCAAGTGCTACTATTCATCCGATATGTTCGACCCACAAGTGGGCATAGGTTACGTGTTAGTGAGCCGCAACCACACAGGCGGCAAAGTGAGCTTTGCGTGCTTCACGATTGATGTGTTCTGCCTTGGCTTGAAGGATTCGTTCTATTCGCTGCGGGAGGACCCCGAGGTAATTGAGAATCTAATCGAGGATTTCAGCAGAGAATCGGAGATGGAGGAATGTAGCTACGAGGTGGCTCACAACATCATATATGGCGCAATAGCCTTTGCCGAGGAGGCAGGGATTGAGCCTCACCACAGCTTTGGCACCACTCAGTATATGCTCGAAGAGGACACCGACGATATTCCCATCATTGAGTATGAATTTGGAAAGAATGGAGAGCACTTCTACATTGCATCTTCTAGAGATGAGATGAAAATCATTCTTCCAAAGCTCGAGAAGGCACTGGGCAACAATTTCAAGTATCAAAGCCCCAAACCCGTCTGGGGCTATGACGACAGCGACTACGAAAAAGCTCCCACCTATGGTCAACTCACTCCCTACACCTACAATCCGCCGGTGTATTGCACCGAGCTGAAGCTGCACAACCCCTGGGTCGCCGAGGAGCTGAACTCCGGGAACTCTATGTGGATTGATGACGACACCGTGGATCGAATCCTTGCCTTGCCGCGCGAGGAGCTCAGGGAGGACTTGGAGAACATAATCATGTATTACACCACATTGACGCGTGATGGAGTAGTCCCTCCCGAGCTTGAAGAGGAGAATCCCTACGTTGTTGTCTGCCAGTCGGTGATGCTGCTGGCCGAGGTGGGCAACGACAGCAGCAGCCTTGACGTGGTGCTTGAGCTTCTGCGACAATCACCCGATTTCCACGACTATCACTTTGGCGACTTCATTGAACTCTTCGTAACGCCAACACTGCTCAAGCTCGGCAAGAACAAACTTGGTGTGCTGCTCGATTTCATGAAAGAACCTGGATTATACACCTTTTCCAAGTCGATCGTACCCGACATGGTTTCACAGTTGGCCATCTACGACCCCAGCCGCCGCTATGAGTGCATAGAGTGGTTCAAGCAGCTAATCGACTTCGCTATCGATGTACTGCCCGGTATAAATTACATTGATTCGTCACTGGCCGGATTGATAACGAGCAATGTGCTCGATTTGCGTGATGCAAGTGTGCTGCCAAGAATTGAGGCTATGTTTGCCACCGGCTGCGTGGACCAGGGTGCAGTGGGCACCATCGACCAAGTCAAGCGGGAATTCGACGAAACCGGCGGCACACAGCCCGAGTTCACAATCACCCTTGATATTCACGAAAGATTTCATATCGTAAACAAAGAACAATGATAATTACAATTAGCCCTCTTTAGTGCGACTGCAAAAGAAATCCCGGGACCAGCAGCATGTGCGGTTCCGGGATTTCTTTTTTTTGTCGAATTGAAGTGCGTCAGTCGGCGAGGTCCACTGCGTAGTATCGCTTTGCGCCGGTGGGATAGATACCGGTGATAAACATCACCTTGTCGCTGTCGGTCGATTTCATGATTGCGTTGTAGATGTTCTCAATCTCCTCCTGCGAGTTCACAGGTGCATTGTTGATGTCGACAATCACAAATCCTTCCTTGATTCCCGCTTCCTTGAACTTGCCGGCCCTGAGGCCCACTACTTCCACTCCATTGCTAATGCCGAGGTCGCGCTTCTTGGCAGCCGAGAGTTTCTTGAATGTGCAGCCCAGGTCGAGCACGTCGCTTGCCTTGGTGAGGCCGGTGGTGCCCTGGTTGTTCTTCAGTGTCACCTTGGCGGTGCGTGTCTTGTTGTCGCGAATGTAGGTGAACGTTGCCACATCGCCCGGGCGGAGCTTGTTCATCTGCTCCATCATCTGGCCATTGTTCTTCACGTCGTTGCCATTGATTTTTATTATCACATCGCCCTCCTTGAGCCCGGCTTCCATTGCTGCGCCACGGTCGGTGACCTTAGCCACATATATTCCCTCGCGGGTGGCGGTGATGTTGTGCTCCTCGGCCATCTCGGCTGTGAGCTCGGTGAACTGGATTCCAAGCACTGCACGCTGCACGGTGCCATATTGCTTGATGTCGTCAACAATCTTCTTCACCAGCACCGAGGGGATGGCAAATGAGTAGCCGGCATAGTTGCCCGTCTGCGAGTAGATGGCGGTGTTGATGCCCACCAGCTCGCCGTTAGTGTTCACCAGTGCGCCACCGCTGTTGCCGGGATTCACTGCTGCGTCGGTCTGGATAAACGACTCAATGCCCATGCTGCGGCCGTGAGTGGCCTGGCTTATGCTGCGTGCCTTCGCGCTCACGATTCCGGCAGTGACGGTCGAGGTGAAGCCGAATGGGTTGCCCACGGCGAGCACCCACTCGCCCACCTTGATGCCGTCGGAGTCGCCAAAGACGATAGGGGAGAGGTTCTCGGCCTCAATCTTGAGCAGGGCGAGGTCGGAGGTTGCGTCGGTGCCGATAATCTTAGCATTGTAGGTGCTGTTGTCGTTGAGGGTGACTTCCACTTTCTCGGCTCCGTCGATCACATGGTTGTTGGTCACGATGTAGCCATCGGTGGTGATAATCACGCCCGAGCCGAGGCCGAGCTGCTGAGGCTTCGAGTCCTGTTGTTGTTGCTGCGGCTGCTGCTGGCGGCGCTGCTGGCCATTGCCGGGGCCGAAGAAGAACTCAAAGGGGTCGATAAAGAAGTCGTTTGATCGCTGCTGCATTCGCGGAGTGACAAAGGTCTTCACGCTCACCACGGCGTTGATGGTCTTCTCGGCTGCCACGGTGAAGTCGGTTTCCACCGAGGGCACTCGTGCGGCTGTCCTCACAATGCTTTTGTCGTGTTGCGTGGCTACGCAGGTATCGCTGAAGTTATCGGTGTGACTCATTGCACGAGTGGCAAAAAGAGTGGTTGCCGATCCAAAGATTGATGCACCAAAGAGGATAAGTGCTAATTTCGTGTTCTGATTCATAATTGATAATGTTAAATTATTTCCGTAATTAAAATTTGATAAGTTAAAAATTAACTTTTTGATTTCGGGTGTAAAAGTAGTTTTTTATTTGTTACGTTGTATCACTCGGCCTCGATTTTTAAGTTAAATTAATAAAGGAAACACCTGGTTTAGCAGTCATTAAAAATAAGTGGGCATTTTTATGTTGTGGTAAAACTTCAGGCTGTGGGCGCATCGCCGGGAGTTTGTCACTTTGGGCGCGTAACTGTCTGAAAAAAATTTCAATGAATTGT
>CAMGFF010000268.1 GCA_946055125.1 uncultured Prevotellaceae bacterium
GGCGGCGGCGCGTTCCCTTGAAGATGGTGTGCTCCACAAAGTGAGCCAGGCCCCATTTTCCGGGGGCCTCGTCGCGGCTGCCGGCGTTCACGGCGAGGCCGCAGTAGGCCACCTCGGAGCCGGTGGCGATGTGCACCACTCGCAGGCCATTGGATAGCGTGCAAGAAAAAATATCGTCGATGTCGATGTTATTCATAGTTGTCCGTTTGCAGAAAAAAATGTGAGTGCGAAGAGGCGTGCGGCTATCGGTTGTAGATTCCGCTCTTGTACTTTGCGAGGTTGGCGGGGTTGCTGAACCATGCCACGGTCTCGGTGAGGCCACGGCGCAGGTCATACTCCGGTCGCCAGCCGGTGAGGCTTGTGATCTTGCTGTTGTCGCCCCACAGGCGGAACACCTCCGACTTTCCGGGGCGCAGGCGCTCGGGGTCGGTGACCCACTGCACGTCGCTATCCATTATCTCGGCGATGAGCTTCAAGGTATTGGCCATCGTTATCTCGGTGCATGTGGCAATGTTGATTTCCTCACCCTCGATGCCTGGCGTGGTGGCGAGTGCGAGGAAGCCGCGGCAGGTGTCCTTCACGTAGTTGAAGTCGCGCGTGGGGGTGAGGTCGCCCACTTTAATCTCGCGGGCGCCGTTGGCAATCTGCGTGATGATGGTGGGGATTATTGCGCGTGCCGACTGGCGCGGCCCATAGGTGTTGAAAGGGCGGGCAATCACCACAGGCAGGTTGAAAGCGTTGAAGAAGCTCTTGGCAATGGCGTCGGCGCCGATTTTGGTGGCCGAGTAGGGCGACTGCGGCTGCCGCGGGTGCTTCTCATCGATGGGCACATACTGTGCCGTGCCATAGACCTCGCTGGTGGAGGTAACCACCACGCGCTCCACGCCCTCGTCGCGGGCCGCCTGGCAGATGTTGAGCGTTCCGCGAATGTTGGTGTCGACGTAGCTGTCGGGGGCCACATAGCTATATGGGATGGCGATGAGGGCGGCAAGATGCAGCACGGTGTCGCAGCCGCGCACTATGGTGCGGCAGAAGTTTGGGTCGCGCACGTCGCCGCACACCACCTCGAGCCGCTCGTGGTGCAGGTCGTCGAGCCAGCCCCAGTAGTTGAATGAATTATAGAAACTCAGAGCGCGGACGTTGTAGCCCTCGCCGAGGAGCAATTCCACCAGGTGAGAGCCGATAAAGCCGTCGGCTCCCGTGACAAGCACATTCTTCATAAGCGTAGAAAAATCAATTTTTTGCAAAAGTACAAAAAAAATCGTAGCGAGGCGCGTATGGGGCAAAATAAAAGCTGACTTTTGAGGTGCAACAGCACATAAAGAGCGTGAAAAAGCACTGCAATATTTATATAAACGTCTATATTTATATCTATATGCTACTATAATCAATCAGCTGAAACACAAATGAATAATGTGCTAATAGGCTTATAAAAATCTATATTTTGGTCTTGCACAGGTCGAAAGCCCTTAAAATCGCCGTAATTTTGTAATGGAAAAAGATCCAAAAGCCGGTGCGAGCCACCGGGGGAGGCTCGATTTCCCACTGGATTCCTTACACCTGTGAGACAATTCCAGAATTAGACACAGACACAATAAGTTGGGAAACTGAAGAATTATTTGTTCATACTGTTTTGATGATTTGAAATGTTAGTTAATGGTTTTAGGTGGTTTTGGTAAAAAAGGTTGGTTTATTATTTGGTTATATATGGTAAATTAGCAACTCTCTCTATAAAAGAGAAAACGAATGGGAAACTTCGTGAGAAGCTTCCCATTCGTTTTCTTATTGAGTCCTGCCGTGGCCTCTGCGGCGGCAAACAAAAAAATGAGCAACCAGGCCGAAGCCTAAATTGCTCATTCCTCTCTCCACTGCGGTGCGGACGAGACTCGAACTCGCGACCCCATGCGTGACAGGCATGTATTCTAACCAGGCTGAACTACCGCACCGTTTGTTAGGGTCTGCATCACGGCTTTCTTCCGTTTTGCGAGTGCAAAGTTACGGCTAATTTTTCAACTGTGCAAGTTTTTCGCCAAAAAAATGAAAAAAAATTTCACTTGGTGCGAAATCTCGCGGATTATGCGTAAATTTGCTACCCAAAATAATTAATGAAACGCAATGACACTCAATGTGAAGAATATCGTGCGCCGGCATTGCCGGGGCTTGGCGGTGGCAATGGTGGCGGTGGTGGCCATGGTGGCGGCGGTGAGTTGCAGCATAAGCTACAAGATGAATGGAGCCGCGCTCGATTACTCCATCTACAAGACCATCTCCTTCTCCGATTTCCCCATACGCGCCGCGCTGGTGTATCCACCCTTGCAGCAGACGTTTGAGAACAAGCTCATCGACATGGTGACGCGCCAGACGCGCCTGCGCGTCGTCGACTCGGGCAACACCGACCTGCGCATTGAGGGCGAAATCACCGGCTACAGCCTCTCGCCACAGGCCGTGAACGAGAATGCCTATGCCTCGCAGACGCGCCTCACCATCACCGTGCGTGTGAAGTTCATCAACAGCAAGGACTCGAGCCAGGACGTGGACCAGTCGTTCTCGGCCTACCGCGACTTCTCGAGCGACCAGATGCTCACCGATGTGCAAGATGAGCTGTGCAACCAGATAAGCGACGAGCTCACCAATCTCATTTTCAACGCCACCCTTGGCAACTGGTGACGCGGCATGACCAAGCGCAATCCCACCCTGTCGAGATAATCTACACACTAAAGAAAGAAATATGAACGATATAGCCGAAGACATAAGCCGACTGCTTGCCGACCCCACAGCCACGGTGAGCCGCGAGTGGATGGAGCAGGCCTGGCGCGAGCATCCCTATTTCGTGCTGCCCCTGCTGCTCTACCTGCAGCGTAACCACCCCGAGGCCGAGGAGCGCAGCCGCCTGCTGGCACGCCTTGCCACCCTTGTCCCCGACCGCGTGGCGCTCTTCGACGCGCTCGGCGAGGACGCATCGCAGTTTGCCGGCTTCTACCCACCCGAGGAGGCCGAGGTCACGCCCGACACCGAAACCACCATCTCCTCTTTCCTGAGCCGCTTTGGCAGCGACGACGAGAGTGAGCTGGCCGCGCTCAACCAGATGATATTCAATCCCGTGCCCGACTATTCTACCCTGCTCGCCGCCGAGGAGGAGGGCAGCATGCCGAGCGAGGCCGAGATAAGCGGCGACGGAGTGAGCGACACCGATGCCGTGATCAACCGCTTCATTGCCCAGTCGAAGGAGAAAATGGGGCATTTCCCCACCACGGTGGTCGACAATCCCGTGTCGGCGCCGGCCGAGCCCGAGCCACTGCCCACCGACCCTATAAAGCGCCCCGCAAAGCCCGACGACTCCACTTTCAGCGAGAGTTTGGCCAAAATTTATATAAAACAAGGCAAATATTCGAAGGCATTGGAAATAATTAAAAACATAAATTTGAATTTTCC
>CAMGFF010000269.1 GCA_946055125.1 uncultured Prevotellaceae bacterium
AAGCAGTTTACGGTCTTGCTCATTGTGCTTTTTCAATTGTTTTTAGTTTAATAGTTGTTTATAATATAAATATGCTATTTCTCTCTTTTGACAGCAGCGGCTATTTCCCGCCGAGGAACTCGAGCACCTTGCCCATGAGCAGCTCACGGCCGGCGGCGCTCTCTATAGTCTCAAAGGGGAATCCCAGCACGCAGGTGCGGTAGCCGTCTTTGCGGCTCGCCACTCCGGCGGGAATGTTGTTCTCGCTGTAGCGCATTATTGTGGAGCCGGTAGCGGGGTCGGCGGGGAAAATCGCGTCGGGCGACTCCACGCAGTAGCACCTCTCATTCAGCTCATTCGAGAATTTCCACTTAGCTCCGGGCATGTCGAGCACACGCATCACCGATGGCACCGAGTACACCTCGCCGGTGAGCGAGGCCTGACCCACGCGCCACTGGTAGCCCAGCACCTCCTTGGCAAATTTCTTGCCCTGCTCGTCGTGGAGGTCCTTGTTGTCCCAGATGTCGGTGGCCACATAGGCACCGGTCACGAAAATGTTGCCGCCTCCCCGGCAATACTCCGAGATTGCCGTCTGCAGCTCACGCGGGAATGCCTTGTATCGGCCCGGAAATGCTCCGCGGCCTATGGTATATTCTTTCTGCTTGCCAAGAATGAGGTCGACGACAGGATATTTTGCCAACTCCTCCTTGCCTTCGCTCACGGCAGCCACGCTGGCCGAGGTGAAGCTGTAGCCGGCCTTCAAGATGGCCTCGCCGTGCACAGCGGGATAGTCGAAGGTGTTGCCGGCAATCACGCGCGTCTCATAGTTGGAGCGGCTTGCTCCGAAGCCCGCGCAGTCGTCGTCCATCCACGGAATGTCGCGGCGGAACTCAAATTGCGAGCCGATAAAGCAGATGTCGTTAATATAAGGCACGCCATGGTCTTTCTCATCATAGAATCCGGCCATGCGGCCGGCATCGAACCAGTCGGGGGCCGACACTCGCGTGAAGCCGTTCACCACCAGCACCGTGCCCTTGGCATTCTCGGCCACGCCGCAGGCAAGCACCTCGGAGGGGAAGCTGCGTCCGCCGGCGTTCATTGCCTCAATCTTGAAGCTGTGAATCTCGTGGTCGGCGATAGTCACCTCAAGTCGAGGCTCTTTCACCACATCTTTCAGGCGGAAAGCTCCATTTCCCACGCGCTCCCACACCACAAAGCTCGTAGCGTCGGCCTTGTCGCAGAGGGTGTCCTTAGTGGCTTTCCACTTCAGCTCAAAGCGGTTTCCGCCCACCTGGGTTATCGCAAAGTTGTGCACCGGCAGCGGCTGCACCACATAGCTTCGGCCATCGCGCTTTGCAATGAACTCAAGCATACCCTTGTAGATTGCACGGCTCACTGTGAAGCGGAAATTAGGGTCGAGGCCATATTTCATGTCGGCAAAGTTTTGGTGCGACAGCAGCTCGAGCAGCATGGTGGGCACCTCGGGCACACGAGCCTCGAAGTAGGATTTGTCCCACATGCCACGGCGAGTCCACAGCGGCTCATACTGGGCGCGAATGTCGTTCACTATGTTAGTCATCACCAAGTCGGTAAAGGTGCGCGAGGTGATGCGCGGAGTGCCGTTGGCATATTTTCCGAATTTATTGGTGTAGTAGATACCCAGTGTGCCAATGATGTCGTCGTTCATAGTGGTGCCGGCATCGCTGTGGAAGGCGAAGGAGAGGTCCACCGGAATGCCGAGGCCGCCATATTGCGGATAGACATCGGAGCCACCGGCAAGGTAGTTCACCCACAGACCGCGGCTTCGATAGTCGTCGGTGTAGTCGTTCACGCCGTGCGATGGCGAGTAGATGCTGTCGGGCACGCCGGCCCACTGCATGAAGTATCGAGCCGCCTCGGTGTATCGAGGGTGGTCGCTCACCTGGTAGCGATAGTCAATGTCGGGCAGCTGCACAGGCATCTCGGCACTCGCGTCGCTGCTCTTCACGTTCTCGCTGATAGCCTCCACGCGGCGAGCGATGTTTCCATTGCCGCCGCCAATCTTCACGGCGTCGGCCGTAATCACCGCGCCCTTAGCGTTATCGGAGTAGTTGAGCACCTCCACCACTTTCTCGTTCATACCTTTCACAAGAGGGAAGTGTCCGAGGTAAATCCAGGTGCCGCCGCCCATCTTCTGGTTCACCACAAAAGTGTGCTGCCCATTGGCGGCATTGATGCGATAGACCACATCGGTGGCGCTGTTTGCCAGCGACTTATAGCTCACATACACGGCATATGTTCCGGCCTCGGGCATGCGGGCGTTCCAGTGCGCCGTGCTAAGTTTCTTCTTGTTCTTGGTGGCCTTCACCACGCGGAAATGACCCTCGGTGAAAGGATTCTCAAAGCCCTCATATTGCTTGCGGGCGTAAGCAAAGCCACTGCCCTCGCCCTGATGCCACTTCTCCGAGCCGCGGCTCTCGCCATAGCCGCCCTGGGCAAAGCCGCCGTCGGCATCCACAATCACCTCGTGGCAGCTCGTGTCGCGCTCGCGCGGGCTCATCACAATCGCGCCGGCGTTCTCAAGCATAGGCATGAGGTAGGGCATCACATAGCTTTGAGTGAAAAGGTCCTCCACCGTCTGGAAAATGCGCGCACGCTGCCACTCCCAGCGGTTGAGCTTAGGCTCGAAATACCAGCCGTGGCTCTGCCACAGGGCTATGATATTGCCCTCAAGACCGCTGGAGCAGGTGAATTGCGGCTGCACGCGGGTGATGAAGCGGTTCTCGTGCTTTCGGCGGGTGTCGTGCCCAAGCAGCGGCAAGAAGTCGGCCGCGGCATTACCCTCTATCGTAATTTCCACCTTGTATCCGGCATATTTTACGGGAAGCACCTCCGCCACGTCGAGGGCGAGGCGCTCGATGCTGCCCTCAGAGAAAGGCACATAGGCATAAATCTCATTGAGGTCGACCGTCACGGTGCGGCTTGCATCGTCGGCGGCCAGGCTTTTCACGTTCACCTTGCCGATCATCATCGACTGTGGCACAGTGGCCTCGACCACTTTCAGTACGTTCACGCGAGTGAGAGCCGACAGCTCCTCGGCCGCGGCATTGTGAGTGAATAGCGCAGCCACAGCGGCTGCCAGTGCAATAGTTGTTTTCCTTGCTTTTCTCATCTCAGCAATAATGTTATTCCCTTTAACTAAAGGATTAGAATTTCACTAAATAGTAAATAGCTCGCAATCACCCGAAAAATGATTGCGCTTTACTGTTGTTGCAAAATTGACTGCCCCCAACACAATTCCACCCAGCACAAAGTTACAATAATTACCTTACACTGAAAAACAAATTCCTAATCAAATTTCCTTGTTAAATGTTTTTTAATATTTGATGGTTTGTTTTCACAATTGAGTGAAGGGGGGAGATGTCGCGGTGCATAGAGTGATTCTGTCGGTTC
>CAMGFF010000270.1 GCA_946055125.1 uncultured Prevotellaceae bacterium
GCTTAATTATTGAGTGTTGCTCGTGTGGCGGAAGCTGCAAACTCGAAGAAAACTGAAACCTAAGCTGCATGAGCTGATTGAAACAGATAGAGAATTTTACCCCCCCCAATTTTTGGAGGCTAAAGATAATCGGAAGATTAACTTGCTACGACAACTACAAAAATGCCAGGGAAGGCGTGCGCAGTGTGCCGAGGCTGCCAAAAGACATGCCGGCAACACAGTGGCATTGTTGCTATTCGCGTTGGCGATAACGATGATACTATGGGCACCGCAAGCCAGGGCCGCTCACTATGAGCAGCTCGGGGGCTACCCCTTTGTGCTTGTGGGCAATCCCGGCACACTGAGCGACCCCGACGTAACCGATTCACTCTTCAACGCTGCATCGCGTGGTATTCGCTTCGAGGTGAACCGCACCGAGATGCGAGCCGACGACCCCTTTGCGGCACTCTACACCGAGAAGATAATTCCGCTGCTTCAGCGCGACGACATGGTGCTGAAGGGGCTTATCGTGCGTGGCGCTGCCTCGCCCGAGGGCGGATATGACAACAACCGCCGCCTGGGCCGCGAGCGCACCGCCCGGCTTGTCGACTTCCTCACCGAGCAGCTCACCGAGCAGGAGCGCACCCTCATAAAAGACAATTTGCGCACCGCGAGCATCACCGAGGACTACCAGTATCTCGTGGAGCTTATGCAAGCCGCTGGCGACAAGGACTCTCGCTTAGTGGGCGGAATTGTGGAAGCCTGTGGCGGCGACGAGCTGCGATGCAAGGAGGCACTCATGGCCTTGCACGGCGGACGCACTTGGGCGCGCCTCAAGGAGAAATACTTCGCACGGCTGCGACAGGCGCGTGTGCTCATGTGGTTTGTGCGCAAGCAGGACATGATAGCCGCCGTGCAGGGCATGGAGCCCACCGGCATTGCCACCGACTACTTTGCGAGGGAGCTTGCCGCCGAGGCACAGGCTATCGACACCCTCACGCTGCGGGTGCCACGCCTGGAATACATCACCGAAACCACGCGCCGCCACCTCATCGCGCTGCGCACCAACCTGCTGCACGACTTCTTCTATATGCCCGACTTCGGCTTCGCGCCCTCGGTGAACGTGCAGCTCGAATACTACCCCCTTGGCGGACACTTCACCTACAACCTGGGCTTCACCTGGAGCAACCACCGCCACTGGGAGTCGCAGCAGTTCTTCCAGATTCGTGACCTGCGCCTGGAGCTGCGCCGCTACTTCAAGGGAGGCGGAGTGCACCGTGGCCTCTTCATCGATGCCTACGCGCACGGCTCGATTTACGGCATTGGTCTCACCAAGCGCCGTGGCTGGCAGGGCGAGGGCGCCGGCGGAGGACTGGGCCTGGGCTACACCCTCGCGCTCAACAAGCAGAAGACGCTGCGCCTCGAGGTATCGGCACAGGTGGGCGCTTTCGTCACCCGCTACGACCCCTATGTGTATGGCAACCCGGTGACCGGCACCGAGGACGGCGACTACTACTACGACTACGTGGGCAATGCCTCGCGGTTCCACCGCCGCAACCACCAGTGGTTCTGGCTGGGCCCCACCAATGCCGGAATCCACATTACCTACGATATTATCTACCGCAAGCGCAAGCACAAGGTGCTGGGCGTGACCACTGAGAAAGGAGGTGAGCTATGATTGCTCTTCTCCGCTCACGCCTCGCTCCCGCCGTGGCAGCACTGCTTGCCGCGCTCTCGCTGCACTCGTGCATCGAGCCGCCGCTCAAGCTCGCCTCGGAGAGCGTGCTTGTTGACCTCCCAATCGTTAATGCCGACCTGAGGGTTGTGTGGAACATCGACTTCGACCTCCAGGCCGACTGGTACTATGGCTGGGACGACACCGACCGCCAGATGTGGGGCGAGATAGGCTACACACTGCCCACCAACTATGAGGTGCGCCGCTACTACCTCGGCACCGAGCCGGGCGGCCCGCACACGCGCGAGGGTCTCGACGCTTTCACCATATTTGAGAACCGATTCCGCCGCACCTACTATTTTGGCTACTACGACCTGCTCGCGTGGAGCAACATCGACTCGAAGGACGGAACTCAGGTGCTTGTAATCGACGACAGCAACCTCGACTATGTGAAGGCCACCACCAGTGTGAGCCGAGGCCTGTCGCGCGACCCCGAGAACCCCGACCAGGTGACGGCCCTCTACAACCAGCCCGAGGTGTTCTTCTCAACTTATCCGCGCGACATTCACATCTCGGAGCGCTTTGAGGACTACGACTACTACGACGAGGAGTTGCAGACCTATGTGAAGAATATCACGGCCACGATGAAGCCGCTGGTGTATATCTACCTCGTGCAGATTGTGCTGCACAACAACGACGGCCGAATTATCGGCACCACCGGCGACTGCGCCGTGTCGGCTTTCGCCTCGGCCACCAATGTGAACACCGGCCGCACAGGCTCGGTGCCTTGCATGGTGTATTTCGGCTCACGAATGAAGCGCGGACTGAGCGTCAACGGCGAGACCGTGGACGTGATTGGCGGGCGTCTCACCACCTTTGGCCTTTGCGACATGGAAGGCTGGGAGGAGGGCAGCAAGGCCGAATACTCCGGCTCACGCCAGGATCTGCCAAACTACATCTACTACACGCTGAAGTTTGACAATGCCTCGCAGAAGACCTTTGTGGCCACCATCACCGACCAGTGCCAGAGCCAAAGCCACGGCGGAATCATCACCTTGCACGTGGATTGCAGCAAGGTGGAGGTGCCGCCACCGGGCGACGTAAGCAGCACAGGTGGTATGTTCTATCCCACTATCGATGACTATGAGAATGTGGATTACGACATTCCGATGTAGAAAAAATAGAGAAAACAAATAAATATTTTTTTAATTACTAACAATTAAATTTTTTACAATGAAAAAGTTTTTATTTATTGCAGCAGCCGCGCTCGCGATGGTATCGTGCAGCAAGGACAGCGAGGTGATTCCCTCCGTAGAGAATGGGAAGCAGAATGCAATCGGCTTCCAAGTGACAAAGCAGAACATGGGCGGCGCAGCCAACGACATGCAGAACACCCACTACAACTTTGGTACCTGGGCTTACAAGGTTGCAGTTTCAGGAACAGTTCAAGATGTTATGGAGAATTACCTTGTAGGCTACTTTAACAGCGGCGCTTATAAGAAGGGTGGAGAAACAACCAATGAGAGTTTTGTTCATTCGGGAAGTACTACATCTCAATGGAGCTACGAAGGACTTGGATCTACTGAGTATTCAAACACTGAAGATGGGTGGTATACGAAGAACGATACTAAGTTTATGTCGAATATTGAAAAACAATACTTAAAGTATTGGGACTATTCCAGCTCTTACACAATGTTCTATGCCTATGCTCCGTATATCAACACTACGGCTACAGGACACACTGTAACTT
>CAMGFF010000271.1 GCA_946055125.1 uncultured Prevotellaceae bacterium
TTAGATAGCAGATATTAGAGATTAGATATTAGAGATTAGATAGCAGAGATTAGATAAGCTGATAATTACTAACTCCTAACTCCTCACTGCTCACTGCTCACTGCTAACTCCTAACTCCTAACTGATAGAAGATGGAATTGACTAATGGCATTATAAAGTTTGTGGCTTCGCTGGGACTGAAGAAGAACCGCGAGGCCAACGGCTGTTTTGTGGCCGAGGGCACGAAGTGCGTGCGCGACACATGGGGGCACTTCAACTGCCGCATGATTGTGGCCACGCGCCAGTGGTATGACCAATTCGGGCACTCGGGGCACTTGGGCAAGATTCTGTTTGCCAGCCGCCAGCAGATGGAGCGTATGTCGCAGTTCTCCACTGCGGCCGAGGTGATTGCGGTGTATGATATTCCGCGGCTCACCATCGACCGCCGTGAGGTGGAGCGGGGGCTCAACATTGTGCTCGACAATGTGCAGGACCCGGGCAACCTGGGCACTATCATAAGGCTGGCCGACTGGTTTGGCATTAAGAACATTTTCTGCACTACCGACACGGTCGACGTGTATAACCACAAGGTGGTGCAGGCCACCATGGGGGCTATATCGCACGTGAAAGTGCACTATTGCGACATTGAGGCCCTGATGGCCGACTATGAGGGGCTGCCGGTGTATGGCACATTCCTCGACGGGGAGAACATCTACAAAGAGGAGCTGAGGGGGCGCGGCTTCGTGATATTCGGCAACGAGGGGAAGGGAATCTCGCCACGGCTTGCTGCACTTGTGAGCCGCCGGCTGCTCATTCCGTGCTTTGCCGCCCCGGGCGAGGCGCCCGAGTCGCTCAATGTGGGCATGGCAGCGGCCATCACCATGAGCGAGTTCCGCCGCAATTCTATGTAATCGATATTTTCTTGACTGAAATGATGAAGACGAAGAGCGTGTTTTTTTGCAGCAACTGCGGGGCTGAGTCGCCCAAGTGGGTGGGGAAGTGCCCTGCGTGCGGTGAGTGGAACACCTTTGTGGAGGAAACCGTGGCGGCGAAGCCCAAGAAGAGCCAGGGCTACTTGCCCGGCGACGGGAAGCTCAAGGTGGTGACACCGGTGAAAATCTCGGAGGTGAAGTCGGGCGAGGAGCAGCGCATCACCCTGCCCAGCCGCGAGCTCAACCGCGTGCTTGGCGGCGGACTGGTGCCGGGCTCGATAATCCTCATAGGCGGTGAGCCGGGAATAGGCAAATCGACGCTGGTGCTGCAAAACGTGCTGCGCATACGCAGCCGCAAGGTGCTGTATGTGTCGGGCGAGGAGAGCGCACAGCAGCTGAAGATGCGTGCCGACCGTATCTGTGGCGGCAACATACAGTGTGAGTGCTACATCGTGTGCGAGACATCGCTTGAGTCGATATTCGCAGGCATACGCGAGAGCAACCCCGACATGGTGATAGTGGACTCGATACAGACCATCGCCACCGACGCGCTCGAGTCTTCGGCCGGCTCGGTGGGACAGGTGCGCGAGTGTGCCGCCCAGCTGCTGAAGTTCGCCAAGGAAACCCACACCCCGGTGATACTCATAGGCCACATCAACAAGGAGGGCGCCATAGCCGGGCCCAAGGTGCTCGAGCACATTGTGGATGCAGTGATACAATTTGAGGGCGACCGTCACTATATGTACCGCATACTCAGGGCCATCAAGAACCGCTTCGGCAGCACCAGCGAGATAGGAATATATGAGATGAACCAGAGCGGGCTGCGCGAGGTGAGCAACCCCTCGGAAATGCTGCTGTCGCAGACCGACGAGGAGCTGTCGGGCACGGCAATTGGCGTGACGCTTGAGGGCATACGCCCCTTTCTAATCGAGGCACAGGCTCTGGTGAGTACCGCGGCCTATGGCACTGCGCAACGCTCGGTGACGGGTTTCGACTACAAGCGCATGAACATGCTGCTTGCCGTGCTCGAGAAGCGCGTGGGATTCAAGCTGGCGCAGAAGGACGTGTTCCTCAACATCGCCGGCGGCATAAAGGTGAATGACCCCGCGCTCGACATGGCGGTGATTGCGGCCATCATCTCGTCGAATGTGGATATACCCATTAAGCGGCGCGTGTGCGTGACCGGTGAGGTGGGCCTCTCGGGCGAGATACGCCAGGTGACGCGCCTTGAGCAGCGCATTAGCGAGGCCGAGAAGCTGGGCTTTGAGCACATAGTGGTGCCGGCCAACAACATGAAGGGCGTCGACACCTCAAAGCTGCGCATCGACATAGTGGAGGCCTCGAAGGTGGAAGATGTGTTCCGCTTCCTCTTCGGATAGCGGAGAGAGACCGTGAAAAATGGGGAAAAGGAGGGAAAAGTGACTAAATGGAGCTGATTTTTGATTGTAGTTAGAGTTTTTTGGTGTAATTTTGTAGAGTTTTAATCATTTAGGTTACACAATATGAAAAATCACATCATAGCCCTAACGATGACTCTCACGGCTGCCGCCACGGCATGGGCTGCCGCTCCACAGGATATGCGCTTCCACTGCGCCGACGACACACTGAAAATCAACCAACTGCTCGACAAGGGCGCACACAGCGACAAGCTCACCCCTAATGCACTCGTGGAATTCTATGCCCGTGAGCTCATGGGCACGCCCTATGTGGCCGGTACTCTCGAGGGCGAGCGCGAGTGGCTCACCATCAACATCGACCAGCTCGACTGCACCACCTTTGTGGAAACGCTCTATGCCCTGACGCGAACCACCCTCGACGGTCGCACCTCGTGGCGCGACTATGCCCGCAACCTTGAGTCGGTGCGCTACCGCGACGGCGAGATGGGCGACTATTCCTCGCGACTGCACTACATCAGCGACTGGATTGTGAACAATACTCACCGCGGAAACCTGCGAGAGGTGACTGCCGAAATCGACGGCGCTCGATATGAGGTGAAGACGCTCGACTACATGAGCAAGCACCGCGACAGCTACAAGCAGCTTGCCGACAGCGCAATGTGGGCTAAGGTGAAGAACTTTGAGATAGGCTACCGCATGCACCGCTATCCCTACCTGAAGAAGGAATGGCTCGACGCGAAAAAGGCTAAGACCATTAAGAGCGGCGACATTGTGGCTCTGGTGACGAAGACCGAGGGGCTCGACGTGTCGCACATGGGCGTGATAATAAAGGAGGGCGAAAAGCTCTATCTGCTCCACGCCTCGTCGACCGACAAGAAAGTGAAGCTCGAAAAAGATGAGCTCAAGGAAACCCTGCGCCGCAACCGCTCGTGGACTGCAATCCGCGTGATAAGGGTGGCGGAATAGTGTCTATTTATAGGTAAGAGGTAAGAGGTAAGAGGTAAGGGGTAAGAGGTAAGCGGTAACACAGGAAAAAAGGGGGGAGGTGGGGGCAAGTCCGGGGAAAGTCGGGGAATTTTTATTTGTTTTTG
>CAMGFF010000272.1 GCA_946055125.1 uncultured Prevotellaceae bacterium
TAATATTCAATTCCAATAAAATCAAAAACTAAGTTTTCAACTTATTATTCTCTTTTTCTTTTTTGTGGCGACCCGAAGCTCTCGCTCCTATCACGCTTGGTCGCCCTCGCTGTGCTTTTCCCCGCACAGTGGGCTTTCATCATGTAGCTTCAGCGGATTTTCCGCCCGTCAGGAAGTCAGCGCTTTCCGCTTACTTCTTGGCTCCTGCCTTGGGGCGCTTTGCTCCATACTTCGAGCGACGCTGTGTGCGACCTGCCACGCCGGCTGTATCAAGCGTTCCGCGTACGATGTGGTAACGCACACCCGGAAGGTCCTTCACACGTCCGCCGCGCACCATCACGATTGAGTGCTCCTGCAGGTTGTGGCCCTCGCCGGGAATGTAAGAGTTCACCTCTTTGCCGTTTGTCAGTCTCACACGAGCAACCTTACGCATTGCAGAGTTAGGCTTCTTTGGAGTGGTAGTGTAAACACGCACGCACACGCCACGACGCTGCGGGCACGAATCCAAAGCAGGCGACTTACTCTTGTCTTCCAAAGCTACTCGGCCTTTTCTTACCAATTGTTGAATTGTAGGCATCTTTGTTCTTTTTTGCTTTTGATTAATATTATTACTTCTTGTTAATTTCCTGTCTTATAGCTCACAATATTTTGCCCCTTTCCCGCTCATAATCAACCGATTATGCCCGGAATCGGGTATAATATCGCCCTTAAAACTGTGCAAAGATACTAACTAATTCGCTAACTACCAAATAATTCCCACCTTTTCTGCAAAAAAATTTCTCGCCCTCTCTCTCCCCACACTTCTTCACTCCTCCATTACCATATCTTACCCATCCTCCGCCTCCCCCCTCGAGCGTCAGCAAGTGTCACGGGTGATCCGAGCGCTCCTGTCTCCACAATCATCCCTCGCCGCTCTGGCTCTCCGAGTGTACCAAGGCCTTGCACCATTTATTATTTAAGCATTTTTAACCTCCGCCGACTTCTCTTTTTCACTACATTTGCACCAAAGATTGTTTTATCAACACTTAATCAAAAAAAATGAAACTAAGATTATCCATTCTTCTGTGCTTCTGCACTTTATGGGGGAATTTAACGCCAATCCACGCCGCCGATGCCTATCGCTCGGTGGTCGTTACCACTGCATCGGGCAGCACTATGCGCTTCGACCTCTCCGAGGGCGTTGATGTGCAGTTCTCCGAGTCCGATTTCACTATCACTGCCGGTTCAAGCCAGGTGGTGCTGCCGCTCTCCGAGGTCGCCCGTTTCGACTTTAGCACCGAGTCGGCTGCCGTTGAATCGCCCTCTAAACCTGCTGCCTCGCTCCGTATCGCCGGCCACGACATCTCAGTTACCGGGCTCGAGCCCGCCTCTCCCGTCATGCTCTTCTCGGCTGGCGGTATGCTCGTTGCCGGCTCTCGCGCCGACGCGGCCGGCTCTTTCTCTGCCTCTGGTCTTGAGGCTGGCGTCTACATCTTAAAAACTAATTTATCAACTCTCAAATTCCTTATCTGCAAGTAATTATGAAACGTATTGCTGCTATCGCACTTTCGGCCCTTGCTGTTGCTTCCGCCTGTGCACAGTCGGTCGTCGTTTATCCTAAGTCGGGCGACCCTATCACATATCGCATGGCCGACCTCGACCACATTGAGTTCCTCCCTGCCGACCCCGACGAGCCATCTAATCCCGGTGAGCCTTCCAATCTCCTGATTTGGGAAGAAAAGTGCCAAAACGAAAGCATTTCTATCTACGGCAAAATCTACCGTCCCGGCTCTGTTGCCGCTGATGTGAAGCTCCCCACCGTGATTCTATCTCACAGCGCATCGCTCACTGCCGATGCCATGAATGTCTATGCCCGTGCTATCGCCGAAGCCGGATTCTGCGCCTACGCTTTCGACTTCTGCGGCGCTTGCGATGAAAGCCGAAGCACAGGCCGAACCACCGATGAGATGACTCCTTTCACCGAGATGGACGACCTCAAGCTCGTCATTTCCCACCTCAAGCAAATGAATGGCGTGAACCCCGACAGAATCTGCCTCCTCGGCTCCTCGCTCGGAGGTCTTGTCTCGGCTCTCACTGCCGAGGACGCAAGCCTCGGTATCGCCGGACTCGTACTGTTCTACCCGGCTTTCAACATTCCCGACCTTATCGCTATGCTCGACCAGTTTGGTAACCTTGGAGGCGGCACCGGTGGCGGCTGGGGCGGCCTTGGCGACATGGGTGGTCTCGGTGGCGGCTTTGGCGACATGGGCGGCTTCGGTATGGGCTACAGCGAAGCTTTCTGCAACTCTATGCGCGACTACGACGTATATGCCAATATCGGAACTTTCGCTCACAAGGTGCTCATTCTCCACGGCTCCGAGGATATTATCGTGAAAATCTCCTATTCCGAGCAAGCCGTTGAAAAATACCCCGATGCTACCCTCGTAACCATCGAAGGCGCAAACCACGGATTCAACGCCGACAACCTGGGCAGCTTCGGCTCTATGATGGGCGGCTCCACCGACTACGATTCTATCGTTATCCCCCAGGTGATTAACTACCTCAACACCTACCTCAAGTAACTCCTATCTCAACTCTATAACCCGAAGCGGGAAGGTGCACCTGCAATTGTGTGCATCTTCCCGCTTCTCTTTTCCCTCAAAAAATAATCATTCAGCAGTGCCGAAGTTTATCTTATAGGTCTTCTCTGCCTGTATCTTTTCATCGTTGCTCTTCATAGTGATTTTCACATTATGCGGCTTGCCATCCATGTATTTCTCCACCTTGGCTATGCGTATCACCACCATGCGCTGCACCGACTCGGTGAGCGGCAACTGCTTGAGCGTAACGCCGGTGAGCTTGCTGTCGGTATAAGTCGTGAACCCTCCCGTGTAGCTGCTCACAAGCCACGGATGCTCAAATTCATTCGGCTGGTTCTCAAAGGCTTTGTTGCCGCTGAATAGTGTGTGAATGGTGCCGCTGCCCGCCGCCCACTCGTCCTGGCTGCGAAGGCTCTCCACCGACCACTCCGCATTTCCGCCAGGCTGGTTGGGCTCGTCGGTTACGTTGAGAAACACCCTGCTGGCTGTGGCGCGGTAGTTGAATGCCTCATTGGCAAATTTCAATGCCTCCACCCCACACTCGCCATCACAATTTTGGTATTTCGACTTTGCAAGCGCCTCAAGCACGGTGTTTCCGGCAAATCCCTTAGTGCGTGCCGTGCCCATGGCCCCGTCGCGGTTCAAGTATGCCTTCAGCTCCTCTGCCGTCGAGCGGTCGCACGCTCCGTCCACGCCTTTCACATCGTCGCCTCCGCCATAGCCCACACAGTAGTAGGCCATCGAGAGCTTGTCGGCCTCAAGTGTGGCATTCCACTCATCGAGCGTAGCAGCTATAAGGTCGCCGGCCTCTTTCA
>CAMGFF010000273.1 GCA_946055125.1 uncultured Prevotellaceae bacterium
AGTGTGCCGACCACATCATCGACATGGGTCCCGACGGTGGCGACGCCGGCGGCAACGTGGTGGCAACAGGCACTCCCGAGGAGGTTGCCGCTTGCCCGGCAAGCATCACCGGAGCCTACCTCCGCCCAAAGCTCCACCTCGGCTGATGTTTAACAGCTAATAATTTTTAGTTGCTATTTGCTCAAAAGTACCGCTATTCGGTCATTTTGGGGCTATGGTTTCACAACTTTTAGGTATTGTGCAGCCTTTTTCACAGCTGTAATTTTGCACTGTGAAATTAATAAACGCATCAATACTTTCCAACTAAAAGTTATGAAACTACTGCACTCTCTTTTATCGACACTGGTAGCAGCCGTTCCTCTCGCGGCTATGCCTCACGAGGCTCCCGACACAGTGGCTGCACACTCCTCAACAACCTCTCGCCTCACCCTTGGCGGCTATGGCGAGGCTGTGATGACACGCAACTTCTACAGCGATGCCTGGCAACGCTACACCCGCCCCGAGCAGCACGCCGGCGACCCCAGCCACGGCCGCTTCGACATTCCGCACATGGTGCTCATGATTGGCTACGACTTTGGCCGCGGCTGGAGCATGGGCTCGGAGATAGAATTTGAGCATGGTGGCACCGAGAGTGCCGTGGAAATGGAGGCCGAGGAGACCGGCGAATATGAGAGCGAGATAGAGCGCGGCGGTGAGGTGGCCCTGGAGCAATTCTGGATTCAAAAGAGCTTCTCACCCGCCTTCAACCTGCGAATGGGCCACATCATCGTGCCTGTGGGAATGACCAACCAGCACCACCTCCCCACCTAGTTTTTCACAGTGTATCGTCCTGAGGGCGAAAACACTATTCTCCCCTGCACCTGGCACGAAACCGGCGTGAGCCTGTGGGGGCGCACGGGCAAGTGGCGCTATGAGGTGATGTTCCTGCCCGGCCTCGACTCCGACCGCTTCGGCTCGGAAGGCTTCATTCACGACGGTGCCGGCAGCCCCTACGAATTTAAGATTGCCAATGCCTACGCCGGTGCATTCCGCGTTGACAACTACTCAATAGGCAACCTCCGACTGAGCCTCAGCGGCTACTATGGCGGCAGCTTCAGCAACTCCCTCACAAAAAACAGCAAATACCGTCGCTGCCATGGCGAGGTGATGATTGGCGCACTGGATTTTATGTACAAAAACCGTCACTTCATAGCCCGTGGTAACTTAGACTGGGCTCACCTCAACGACTCGCGCGAAATCACCGAGTTCAACCGTGGCAGCATGTCGACAAGCTCTCCCTCGCCCAAGACCGCCGTGGGAAGCGACGCCGTGGCTGCCGGCATCGAGATGGGCTACGACATCTTCTCGCCTATAAATAACCGGAAACTGAGCAAACAGCAACTATGGGTATTCGGCCACTACGAATACTACGACTCTATGGCGAAAGTTGCCACCGGAATAATGGACTACAACTGGTGCGGAAAGCACCGCATCGCACTCGGCGTGAATTACTACCCTATGCGCGAAATTGCAGTGAAAGCCGAGTTCTCGAAGCGGTTCTACCAGCAGCCCTACAACAATGAGCCTTCGGTTTCCATTGGCATCGTCTATGCCGGCTATTTTCTCCACTAAGCAAGCGAATAGTTCAAACCCAATTAACAATAATAAAGTAACTGTCTTATGAAATTCAATTACGTTATCAAGCTGCCCCTGCTGTGTGCGGCAGCTCTGGCTGTGGCCTCGTGCAGCAGCAATGGCGATGACCCTGCTTCGCCACTGAGTGAGAAGGAAACCGCGCTCCAGGCAGTGAACGAGCGCTTTGTGGATGCCACCGTAGTGCCTGTCTACAGTGCCCTTGCCGACAAATCCATTGCCCTGCAAGATGCCATGGAGGAACTCCTATCTGCCCCCACCGATGCCCATGTGGCCGGTGCATGCTCGCTGTGGCGCGAGTCGCGCCAATACTGGGAGTGGAGCGAGGCTTTCCTCTTCGGCGCAGCCTCGAAATACTACATCGACCCACACATCGACACCTGGCCTCTCGACGTTACCGCACTCAACCGCCTTCTCAACAGCAAGGAGATGATGGACGACATCGAGAACGTGGTGGGAAACCTCAACTATGGCCTCGTGGGCTTCCACGCCATTGAGTACATAATATTCCGCGATGGCTCCACACGCCCCGCTGCCAATATCTCCACCGATGAGCTGCGATATGCCCTCGCCGTGGCTCAGGACCTCGCACTGAGCTGCTGTCGCCTGGAAGCTGCCTGGGCCGGCATGGAAAATGTTTCGGCCACAAAGCGCTCTATCATCGAGGAGGCTGAAATGGAGCCCGAGGACAACTTCGGCGAGCAGATGCGACTGTGCGGCCAGGCCGGCAGCACATGGAAATCGATTACCCTGGGCACCGACCAGATTCTCGAGGGCTGCAAGGACATTGTGGACGAGGTGGGCAACTCAAAGATAGGGAAGCCCCACACCGGCGAGGACGAGAGCTACATTGAGTCGCCTCACGCCTACAACTCTATTCAGGACTTTATCGACAACATTGAGAGCGTGCGCTTTGCCTACTTTGGAGGATTCGGCGCCACTTCGGCTCACAGCAACTCGGTGAGCGCCTACATTCGCGCTGTCGACCCCGCTGCCGATGAGGCTGTGATAAAGGCTATCGACGCTTGCATCGCAGCTATCAACGCCATGCCGCGCCCCTTTGTGAAAAACTACAAGGCCACCGAGGTGACTGCCGCAATGGAGGCCTGCGATGTCCTCAACGAGGCTCTCACAGCCGCACAGAAAACTCTTTATAAATAACATCCCTACCACATCATGAACTGCAAGTTTTTTTCACTACTTATGTGCGCTGCCGCCCTATCGGCTTGCAGCGACAATAACGCCGGCACCGAGCTGGCCGATGAAACCACCGAGCTGGCCGATGAATGGTACGCCGGCGGACGGCTCGGCACCGTATTCAACGAAACTTCCTACGCCTACGAGCAGCCCACGCCCGCCATTGAGAACGCCGGACTCACTCAGGCTTTCAAGCACGGCGAGCAGCAATTTGAGCGCGACTTCAATGAGAATGCCGGCGGTGCCTTTGCCGGCCTGGGACCGCTCATGGTGCGCCGTGGCTGCCTCTACTGCCACCCCAACTATGGCCATGGCAAGCGACAGACCGAGTATCGCGCCAACACCATGGGCAACGGCTACCTCCTTGTGATAACCGACGAGAACGACAACTACCTCAGCTCGCTCACCGGAATGCCGCAGACGCTGGCCGTGGCTCCATTCAAGGCTCCTGTGGATGAGACCAAGATTAAAATCGAGTGGAAGGACTACACCGACGAATGGGGAAACCGCTTCCCCGACGGTGAGACCTACAGCCTCATCTA
>CAMGFF010000274.1 GCA_946055125.1 uncultured Prevotellaceae bacterium
TGGGGTTGCAATCGGGGTTGCAATCGTATTTTTTCTTGGCACTTGAAGCCATTAGTCTTGGCTATTATCAAAAAAAATCGTAACTTAGCGGAATATTTCGCAAATATTATTTTTTTGCCCACGGGCACATTGAATTATTAACTATACTGAACTAATGGCAGAAGACAAAAAAATACGTGTTGGCATTACCCAAGGGGACACCAACGGAATTGGTTATGAAGTGATTCTCAAGACGCTCGCCGATGGCCTGATGTGCGAGCTGTGCACCCCGGTGGTGTATGGCTCGTCGAAGATTGCCACATATCACCGCAAGGCTCTCGACATGCCCCAGGTGCAACTCAACTGCGTCGACAGCGCCGAGAAGATTCGCGACGGCGTGAACAACCTCGTGGAAATTGCCGAGGGTGAGGTGAAGATAGAGCTTGGCGTGCCAAGCGATGCAGCCGGGCTCGCCGCATTCAACTCACTGGAGCGTGCCGTGGCCGACCTCAAGGACGGGCTGATTGACGTGCTCGTCACCGCCCCAATCAACAAGAACAATATTCAGAGCGAAAGTTTCCAGTTTCCCGGACACACCGAGTATCTCGAGGCAGCCCTGGGCTATGGCAAGAAGTCGCTCATGATTCTCTTCAACGACTTCATAAAGGTGGCACTTGTGACCACGCACCTGCCCCTCGCGAAGATACCCGAGGCGATCACCAAGGAGGCGATTATTGAGAAAATCAAGATTTTCAACGCCTCGCTCAAGCGCGACTTCGGCATAGAGCGCCCACGCATAGCAGTGCTTGCGCTCAATCCCCACTCGGGCGACAATGGCCTGCTCGGCAATGAGGAAAAGGAGATAATAGCACCGGCCATTGAGGAGGCCTACGGGCAGAAAATCACCTGCTTCGGCCCATACGCGGCCGATGGCTTCTTCGGCAACGGGCACTACCGCAAATTCGATGGCGTGCTTGCCATGTATCACGACCAGGGACTTGCCCCATTCAAGACGCTGGCAATGGAGAGCGGCGTGAACTTCACGGCCGGGCTGCCCTATGTGCGCACCTCGCCCGACCATGGCACGGGCTACGACATAGCCGGCAAGAACCTGGCAAGCGAGGAGTCGTTCCGCGAGGCCATCTACCGCGCTATCGACATCTACCGCTGCCGCCGCAATGAGGCCGAGATTCGCCGCAACCCACTCCGCCGCCAGTACTTCGACAAGAGCAACGACAAGGAAGTGCTCGACCTCACCAAGGACGATGACGACGATGCAGCGGCAAAGTAATGGAAAATTAACGCAACACAATACACACACTCATATATTCCTCTGTTATGAATTATGCAATAATAGCAGCAGGCGAAGGCTCGCGCCTCGCCCAGGAGGGGGTGAAAAAGCCAAAGCCCCTTGTGGAACTCAATGGTGAGCCCATGATAGGCCGCCTTATCAATGTGTTCACACGCTGCAATGCCGAGAGCATCAGCATCATAGTGAATAATGAAATGAAGGAGGTGAAGGCCTATCTCGACACCCTTAATCCCGGTGTGCCCTTCAACGTGGTGGTGAAATCCACCCCCAGCTCCATGCACAGCTTCTTCGAGCTGAGCCGCGTGATGCAGAAGGGCAAGTTCTGCCTCACCACAGTAGATACAATCTTCCGCGAGGACGACTTCGCGAAATATATCGCAGCCTTTGAGGCCGACGACACCAGCGACGGCATGATGGCCGTGACCCCATTCATCGAGGACGAGAAGCCACTATATGTCGATGTAGACGACACGATGGCCATTCGTGCCTTCCGCGATGCCGCCTACGAGGGTGCTCGCTACATCTCGGGCGGAGTGTATGCGCTCAACGACAAGGCAATAGCCGTGCTCAACGACTGCATGAGCCGTGGCGTGGCACGCATGCGCAACTTCCAGCGTGCACTCATCGACGCCGGGCTGAAGCTGAAGGCCTATCCCATTGAGAAAATCGTCGACGTGGACCATGCCGGCGATATTGAGGTGGCCGAGAGCTTCCTGCGCGGCGAATAAACAGGATTTTTTTCACTTACAACAACTTATCAGCAACACAAAAAAACGATGGCAGATATAGAAATTGCAGGCATCATGCGTGCCGGAGCCTATTCGCCCAACCACATAGGCAATGATGCGGCCATCTTCAACGCTGCAGCCGAGCAGCTGCGCAAGCGCGGATATGTGGTGAACATCTACAGCGAGGAGCAATTCAAGCTCAACGACATCACCGAGCCGGTGATTCTCAACATGTGCCGCGAACAGACGTCGATAGCCAAGCTACAGCAGCTCGAAGACCAGGGCCGCCTGGTGATTAACTCGGGCTATGGCATTGAGAACTGCACCCGTGAGCGCATGACGCGCATTCTCCTTGGCAATAACATTCCTTATCCTGAAAGCCTCATCGTGGACACCAACGAGGCAATAAAGCCGCTGCTCAAGAAAAGCGGCTTCCAGAGCTGCTGGATTAAGCGCGGCGACTTCCACGCCATGCACAAGGAGGACGTGAGCTATGTGCGTCACCCCGAGGAGGCACAGGAGGTGCTTCAGGAATATTTCCTGCGCGGAATAAAGCGAGCCGTGATCAATGTGCACCTCACGGGCGACTTGGTGAAGTTCTATGGCGTGCGCGGCACCCCGTTCTTCTTCTGGTTCTACCCCTTTGATGAGGGACACAGCAAATATGGCCACGAGGCCATCAATGGCAAGTCGAAGGGCATAAAATTCAATGTGAAGGAGATGAAAGACATTTGCCAGCGTGCAGCCGAGGAGCTGAATGTGGTGATATATGGCGGCGACTGCATAGTGTCGGCCGACGGCGAGATGCGCATCATCGACTTTAACGACTGGCCCAGCTTCGCCCCATGCCGCAACGATGCCGCACCCCACATCGCCAAGAGCGTGATAAGCCTCATAAAGGACCACAAATAGCCCAAACGCGGCTTCTTTCTCTCCACACAATATCTTGAATCTATTCACACACCGGTGATGTGCATGGCACATCGCCACTTTATCGCATCATAACAGCGAGAACTTATTTGGTATAAAAAACATTGGTTTATTAATTTTGAAATGAGTAAATTTTCAGAAATCAAGCAACAATACAAGTCGTCGCTCAAGTCGATGGACACCGAGGAGACACTCGACTTAATGTTTTACCGCCCCATAGGCTACATGTGGGCACTGCTCTGCGCCAAGGTGGGCATCACGCCCAATGCAATCACCATTGCCTCGATTTTCCTCGGCGTGGCAGGTGGAGTGCTCTTCTACTTTGGCCAGCCACAAGACCTGTGGCTCAACTATGTGGGCATGTTCCTGCTCGTGTGGGCCAACTCCTTCGACAGCGCCGACGGCCAGCT
>CAMGFF010000275.1 GCA_946055125.1 uncultured Prevotellaceae bacterium
GGAAAAGCTCACTGCCGTCCTCCCGGCGTGCGGCTCTCATCATAGGGGAAAATGCCACTCGGACGGTGCAGCGTGTAAGTCGTCATTCGCTCATTCGACGTGAAGCCATACCCCTCAAGCGTGCGGTCGGCCTTCTCAATGTGTATGAATGAGTCGCTGTACACCTTCTGCTCCCTCTGCGACCAGAAGAGCTGGTTGGTGAGTATCAGCTCCTTGTTCACGTTCCATATCCGCACGTTCCCGTCGAGTCGCCACAGCTTCTTGTCGTCAAAGAATTTCGCCGAGTCGCACTGTATCGAGGCCGCCGTCTTGAAGTTATCGTCAAATTGCTCCAAGTACAGCCCCTCGGGAAAATACCAGTAGGGCTTCGCCGCCTGACTGTAGATATACCACAGCTTCGTGGTGATGCGGTATTGCGTCACCCCCGAGTCGCTTATCAGCGTCTTCACGTTGCGCGACGTCACCGTGGGCACAAGCTCCGGGTCGGTCTCGCGGTGAACCACGCTCTTCACCTCCTCGCGGCAGGCTATCACCGCCACTGCCACTATCAGCATCAGCAATATGTTTCGCGCTCGCTCCACCCCGGCTCCTTAGCGTATTTTGTTCTTCCAGAACCACATCTCATTGAAGTTCACGCCTATCGTGATGTTGAAGTAGTCCTCCTTGATGAAGTTGACCGGCGCCGACTTGCGGCACTTATACTCAAAGCTCAGGTTCACCATCGTCTTCGAGAAATTCGACGGCAAGCCAAAGCCCACCGACACGCCATACTCCCTCACGTTGTTGCCGCGCACCATTATGTAGTCGTCGGTGTAGTGTCCGCCCACTCGGTAGTTGATACGCTCAAGGTAGTTGCCCCTCAGCTTGGGCACATATTGTAGTCCGGCGGCTATCTTCGTGCGGTTGCTGAACTCGTTCTTGTCGAAGTTGGCCTCATCGCGGAATTTCGCCTTCTTCCAGTTCTGCCACGTCAGGTCCACCTCCGCCGTCAGCCGCTCGTCATACACATATCCCAGTCCCACGCCTATCGTGTGTGGTGTAGTGAAGTCGCTTCCCATTCCGGCATAGGAGATGGTGTCGGTCTTGGTGTCGCTCGTTGCGTCATATTTTATGGCAAGAACGTTGCCGTGTAGGCGCTTCTGCGGCGTGTAGCTCACGCCAAGGGTGGCCCGGTGCTTCCTCGCAAAGGTATTGGTGAGCTGCAAGCCAAGCTGCACGCTCCAATCGCGCACGTCTATCTTCCGCTCAAAGAGCGTGGTGCTGCCATCGGCGGTATACACATAGGCATCGTTGGTGCACGAGCCAAACATATAGCTGAAGTTGGCTCCCACCGACACGAAGTCGAATGGCCGGTAGGCTCCTCCCACATAGAGCTGGTTGATGCCGCCGTCGCCCTGCCGTATCTCACTGCCGCTCGTCAGCTCGCTGCCAAAGGCATAGCCCACCGAGGAGTATGGCACAAGTCCCGCACTGCCGCCCACTCGCTTCGAGATGGGAAACTGCATCGTGATGTAGTCGAGCCCGCCGCCAAAGGCTTTCGCCTGCGTGTCGCCCTCTTTCGACCACAGGTTGGTGAAGCCAAGCCCAAGGTCCCACAGGAATGTGAGCGAGTCGCACATGGCATAGGAGGCCGGGTTCATCACATTTATCTGCCTGCCATTGTTCATGGCATAGCCCACGCCTCCCATGGCTCGCTGGGCGCTCGACGCATTGTCGGTGAGCAAGCCATAGCCATACTTTGAGTACGGACTCATCTCGCCTACCTCGGCTCTCGCCACAAGTGTGCCTGTCAGTGCCACTAAGGCGGCTGCTAATATTGTTCTATATGTCTTCATTATATTGTAATATTCTGTTTAATCCTTTCATCAATATGTTGTCGTCGACCATCACCTCGCAGCCTTCTACCACATCGGCCAGCAGCCGGGCATCGCCTCCGGTGAGTATCACCCTCAGCCCGTCGCCAAGCGTGCCGCGCAGCCTGTGGCAGCAGCTCTCTATCTCACTCGCCACGCCCCGCACCACGCCCGAGCGTATCGCCGTGGCCGTGTCGTAGCCCACTATTGGAGTGTCGCCATAGGCCTCCACCAGCGGCAGCCGGCTCGTGTAGCGGTGCAGCGCCTCAAGCCGCATGCGCACCCCGGGCGATATTCGTCCGCCCACAAAGTGCCCCCCCGCAGTCACCACATCGAGCGTCACCGCCGTGCCCGCGTCAACCACAAGGCAGTTGCTGCCGGCATAGTAGCTCACAGCTCCCACGGCAGCCGCTATGCGGTCGTGTCCCAAGGTGGCCGGAGTGGCATAGTCAATCACAAGCGGCATCGGCGTGAGGTGGCTTAGCTCCACCACCCTCTCCGCCACGCGGCGCACTGCCTCTGTCACTGCCTCATCTACCACTCTCACCGTGGAGTATATCGCCCGAGCCACCTCGTGGTCGCGACTTATCTCCTCAATGTCGGCCGGCTGCAACTCCTCATAGTGCCGCACCTCCACAAGCTTGCCGCCGGCAAAGATACCCACCTTTGCCCACGTGTCGCCTTGGTCGATTGCTATGTTCACTTTCATACTTCAGGGCAAAATTACTAAATCCTCACCAATAAACCCCTATCATCAAAGCTTTTTTCGCATCTATCACCCAATTATAGTCATTTTTTACCTTTTTTTTCAAGATAATCAATGGTGAACGTAGCATAAATTTGCAATGCAGCCCCGGCCGTGAGAAAACCGAGCCAGTCGGTCGCCCCGGCTCCCGGATAAAAAAGAAAGAACGCCGACACACAATAGCACATCGCCGCAACATTCTCCATGCGGTGCAGGCGCGCAATGCGAGCTGTGCTCTTAGGGTGCTTCAGCAGCAGACGCAGCACAAGCGTGCCGGCAGCGCCCACAGCAAGCACATAGCGGCTGCCAGCCCAGTGAATACTCAGAAGCGGCAGCAGCGCAGCCACAAAAATCAGTCCCATCGTCACCGCAATCAGATTATAAAAAATCCTGTTCCTATCTTCCATACACAAAAATAATTAAAAAACCATCCCCCCTCACCCCCTACCTCTAACGACCTCTTACCCCTTACCTCTTACCTCTTACCTATAAAAGCCTCTTACCTAATATCCATTTGATAAACCTCCTCATTCTCCCGCTTCATGCCATATTGTTCGCGGGCGATACGTTCAAGGTTTTCGCGGTCAGTATTAAGCGCGGCGGCTTTCCGTTCATAGTAGAGAGTAGAGTCCACATTCTCCTTAATTTCAGCGCGAAGCTCATCGATTTGTTCCTGGTGTTCAGTGCGGTTAATATAGCTATTATCGCCATATCTGAACAAGAACACCACAATAAGAATCACCACAAGCA
>CAMGFF010000276.1 GCA_946055125.1 uncultured Prevotellaceae bacterium
TCGCCGTCGCGTCGCGCCTCAAGATAGTCGAAGTGCTTAGGCTCCCAGCAGTTCTCAAATTCCTCATACACACCGCCGCAGCACTTCGAGAAGCGAGCGTCGCACAGCTCGCCGCCATATGTTAGCACCTCGCCCCAAGTAGCCTTGATGGCGTCGCGCACGCGCTCGGTGCTTTGTCGGGTTATGCCCTGATAGCGCTGGCAGTGGTCGTCGGCACACACGTCGAAGTTCACATGGTCCTCGCGGTCATACCACTTAATCATCTCGTCGTCGGCACCATCTTCCACGGCCTTGTAGACCTCGTGAGCCTCGGTGATGCGCTTGTTCTTGTCGATTTGAGCCAAGAGCCAGCTGCGCGAAATCACGGCATGAGCCTTGAGCAGCTCGAGCGACGCAGTGGCGCTCATCTCGCTCGAAATCACACTCAGCAGATAGTCCTCCACGGGTAGCACATTCACCGCAGTGAGGCGGCCGTGCTCCACAATGATGTGCAGGGCCCCGCTGAATCGCTGGTCCTCCTTGCGCTCCCAGTGGAAATTCACCCCAATGGTCACGCCTTTCAGCTCAAAAGAGCAATCCTCCGTTGTCGGCTCAAATGCCACACTGTCGGCCACACGCCCATTCCAAGCCACACGCCCATCGGCAGTGGCCTCGGCGTGTTGCACACCCGTCACTTTAGTGCCGTCGGCAAGTTGGTATTCGCCCAGCAGCACAAAGTCAACCACCGGCTCATTCATTATGCCCACTTTCACGCGCGGTACTCCACTCATATTCAATATCAAAAAATGTTAGTTTTTTTATTCTTAATCATATCATTTATGCGGGCAACATCGGTATCGGTGATACACACCTCAGTGAAAATTGCCGCTATGTCGTCGGCGGAAATCCGCTCAAAATCCTCAACCCTCGAGCACACCACTATGCCTCCAAGGTCGACCGATGCGGGCGAAATGAGCAGCCGCCCATCGCCGTCGGCAAAGTAGCACGCCGGACGGTGCTTGCTGCGCGGAATCACCACCGTGATGCACCGCTGCTGCGCCGTGGTCCAGCACAGCACGTTCATTAAAGGCTCCGCTTGCCCCTCGTGCAGCGGCAAGGCGGCATAGAGCCGCTCAAAGAGCTTCTGCCCCGCCTCCACATCGGTGGCATCAATCACATAGCAGTGCCTTCCTCCTATGCAAGCTTCGCTCAGCGAGCCTCGCGGGCCTTCGATTGCCACCACTTGTCGCAGAGAGTGCTCTATTTCGGCCTCAAGCGGCATCGCCCCATGCTCTGCTGCCTGAAAATGGCAGTGGTCGGGGGCCGACGCGCCACACTCGGGTCCATTGTAGAACACCGTGTAGCCCTCAAGCAGCCCGGCAAGCCGCATCATGTCGCCAATGCGCGACACGATGCGCTGTGCCGTGTGCCGCAGGGTAGGAATGGTGAAGTGCTTTGCGAAGATGGGGTAGGGGTTCACTATCACGATGTAGTCGCCCCACACAATCCCTCGCTGCTCCACAGGGCGGTTCTCAGTGCAAAGAAAGCAAGGCCGGAGGGCTATTGAAGCCTTATCGACCTGCGCCGCCGACGACCGCCGCCGCTCGGGATTGCACTGCACCAACACCCGCGAGCCGTGCACGCAGAGCTCGCGCTCACGCACCAGGCCGAGCTTGGCATAGTTGAGGCGCACGGTGTCCCACTCGGCCTTTTGGTTGCCGAGCAGTGCCTCAATCGCCTCCACGCTAAGCCCTGCCATCACCTATCGCTACTCTTGGGTGGAAATCACTTCTTCTTGTTCATCGCAATGCGGGCCTTTAGCTCCCAAGTGCGAATGCGGTCCTTGTAGGTGTTGTTGCGGTTCATCTTCTCCACGTCGAGGGCGGCATCGCTGTTGTCGTCCCAGCGGCGGCACAGATAAACCGAGGTGTAAACACGGCCAATCTGGTAGTTGCGCGACATGTTGAGACCCAGTGCGTAGTCCTCGCCATAGTTCACGGCAGGAAGTTTCACGCTGCGGAGTACCGGAGTGTAGAAAGCACGTGGAGCACCGAGTCCGTTGATGCGCAGGGCATTGTTGCGGCCATTCTCGGGAGTCCACTCCTTGTGGTCGACAAGACCCGGCGGGATTATGTTCTTGTTGATGTCGGTGAGGGTATACGAACCCACCACCATGGCGCAATTCTGCTCATAGAAGGCCTTCACCATGGTGCTGAGGGTGTTCTCGTCGGCATAAACGTCGTCGCTGTCGAGCTGCACGCAGAATTTGCCCACCTGCGGGTGATGCGCTGCCACGTTCCAGCAGCCGCCCACGCCTATGTCGCCGGTGATGAGGTGGATCACCTGCGGGTTGTTGCCAAATTTCTCGCGGATAATCTCGGTGGTGCGGTCGGTGGAGCAGTTGTCGATGATAATCACATTGAATGGGAAGTCGGTCTTCTGCATCAACGCGCTCTCGATGGCGTCGGCAATGGTGCGCTCGCGTGTGCGAACCGGGATTATAACCGAAGCCTCAACCGCAAACTTGTCCTCGCCAAACTCAATGTGCTTGAACTCGGGAGCCAGGTAGCCGCCAATCTCCTTGAGGTGCTCGGTCACGGCCTGCTCCATCTCAATCTGGCGGCCACGGTTGCGGGGATCCACATAGTCGAACATCTTCTCGCCGCTCTTGCGCGTGTCGAGCTCGATGTCGCTGTAGAGGAACTCATTGATATGCTCCAGGTCGGCAAATTGGCTGAGCTTGAGGCGCAGGTCGTAGAGGCCGGCATGCTCATAGGAGGCTTTCATCTTCTCGGCAGCCTTCTTGAAGGCCTCGGCGCAGAAGAAGAGCACCGAGCCGAAGTCGAAGTCGTCGCGCAAGCTGCCCATCTGGTAGTCAATCACCGGTGCCTTGGTGCGGTCGGGCTCGTCGCCGTTGTAGTGGTCGGCATAGAGCATGCCTGCGCCGGTGTCCTCGGCGAGCTTCACGAAGCGGTCGAGAGCAAACACGCCGAATTTCAGGCGGTCGTATTTCGTGTAGAGCAGCACAAAGTCGGCATCGGCGTGCTCGGCAATCAGCTTCATCGTCTTGGTCGAGGTGAGGCCATCAATCTTTATCACCTCACAGCCCTCAACCGAGCCTGTGCCCTCCTCCTTCTGCAGGAGGTAGATTTTCTTCACTAAGTAATCGTAAGTCTTCAACTCAGCTACTGTTGCTGCCACTTGCTCTGCGCCGGCAAATGGAATAAAGCAGTTTACTGTCTTGCTCATTGTTCTTTTTCTTTTGTTTTTAGTTTAATAGTTGTTTATAATATAAATATGCTATTTCTCTCTTTTG
>CAMGFF010000277.1 GCA_946055125.1 uncultured Prevotellaceae bacterium
GGGGACACAAGGATTTTCAGTCCTTTGCTCTACCAACTGAGCTATGGCACCATATCTCCTGTTTTGCGAGTGCAAAGGTAGCACGTTTTTTTGATACTGCCAAATTTTTTGGCGAAAAAAATCGTTTTCAGTGCATTTTTCTTATTTTTTGGGGATTTTGCCTCGTTGTTACGCACTTTTTTACTAACTTTGATAGACATAATCGAAACGCACACCCATATATCTTTTTTATTATAATGGCAACTAAGAAGAAACTTGTGATCTCCACCGGCGCGGGCATCAGCGCCGAGAGCGGCATGGCCACCTACCGCGACGCGGGCGGCCTGTGGGACAACTATCCGGTGATGCAGGTGGCGAGCGCCGACGGCTTCCGCAGCGACCCCGCGCTAATCCACCGGTTCTACAGCAACCTGCGCAAGAAGCTCGCCGACATTAAGCCCAACGCGGCCCACTATGGCCTTGTGGAGCTTGAGAAATACTTCGACGTGCGCGTGATAACACAGAATGTTGACGACCTGCACGAGCGTGCCGGCAGCACGAGCGTGCTGCACCTGCATGGCGAGCTGATGAAGGTGCGCTCGCTCACGCACCCCGAGCGCGTGTATGACCTCACGGGCGGCGACCTCACCACCACTCTCGAAACGCGCGACCCCTATGGCGACCCGGTGCGGCCGCACATTGTGTTCTTCCAGGAAGACGTGCCCAATTTCTCGCCGGCCGTCGACCTGGTGGCCGAGGCCGATGTGTTTGTGGTGATAGGCACCTCGCTGGTGGTGTATCCCGCAGCGGCGCTCATCAACTACGTGCGCCGTGGCGTGCCCATCTACTATATCGACCCACGCCCGGCGGCAGTGCCACAGGGGGTGCACGTGATTGCCGAGAAAGCCTCGGTGGGCGTGCCAATGCTCACCAAGATGCTGCTTGGCGACAGCGAATTGTAGCCGCCACGCCATTCATGATATAATAAATAATTGAGTTTCTCTCATTTTTGCCTATTTCGCTTGGCATTTTGAGGGGAATTAGCTAACTTTGCACGAAATATACACTAACCAACCCACAACGTTATTTTATAGTAACAACAATTATTTATTATTGCATAGAATGAAAGTAAAGATTCACCGCGAAGGTCTAAACATACTCCTGGCTCTGCTTGTGGTGCTGCTCGCCATCAATGTGCCACTATACCTGTGCATGGAGAACAGGGTGGTGCCGGTCGTCACTATCTCACTGTCGGCCATTCTCTATCTGCTGGTGGTAAACTTCTTCCGCAGCCCACGCCGCCACTTCAAGGGCGACCAGGAGAATGCCGTGGTGGCATCGGTGGATGGCAAGGTTGTGGCACTTGAGGAGGTGTATGAGGATGAATACCTGCACCGCAACGTGATACAGCTCTCCATCTTCATGACCGTATTCAACGTGCACGCCAACTGGACCCCCGTGACGGGTACGGTGAAATATGTGAAGCACCACTCGGGGCGCTTCCTCGCGGCCTATCTGCCCAAGTCGAGCACCGAGAATGAGCGTTCCACTATCGTAATCACCACCGACGACGGCACGGAGATACTGATGCGGCAGATAGCGGGCGCGATAGCACGCCGCATAGTCACCTATCCCGAGACCGGCGAGCGCGTGACCATCGATGAGCACATCGGGTTCATCAAGTTTGGCTCGCGTGTGGATATATACCTCCCGCTCGACACCGAAATACTTGTGAAACTTGGCGACATCACCACCGGCGGCATCACCCAGGTGGCACGCCTCAAGAAGAAACAATCCCACCAGTAATTTCACGGAAATGAGCATACTCACCACTATAAAAAACAATATCCCCAACTCGATAACCTGCCTCAACCTGGTGTCGGGCTCGCTCGCCTGCATCTATGCACTGCGAGGCGGCGACGACTTTGGCGGACTCTTTGGCTACCAGGTGGCATTCATCATGATTGCCGCAGCTGCCGTGTTCGACTTCTGCGACGGCCTGGTGGCGCGTCTTCTCCACGCCGTTTCGGCCATAGGCAAGGAGCTCGACTCGCTGTGCGACGCGGTGAGCTTCGGCCTGGCTCCGGCGCTGCTCGTGTATAACTTCATTGCCACGGCAAGCCCCGGCAGCCCGCTGTGCTACCTCGCTCTGGCCATAGCCGTGTGTGGAGTGCTGCGCCTGGCCCGCTTCAATGTCGATGCCACGCAGTCGACGTCGTTCCTTGGCATGCCCATTCCGGCCAACGCCATATTCTGGATTGGATTCAGCAACTGGCTCTACTCCGACCCCACAAACTACCACCCCCTGCTGCTTGCAGCCGCCATCATTGCCATCTCGCTCTCCATGGTGTGCACACTGCGCATGTTCTCCTTCAAGTTCAAGAGCTTCTCTCTCGCGGCAAGCTGGCACCGCTACCTGCTCATCGCCGCAGCAATAGTGCTTGTGGCAGTGCAGGGAGTCACCGGCCTTGCAAGCACCATAGCAGTGTATATCCTCCTCTCCCTCATCACCCACTCGCGCACCAAGCGTGAATAACGTTTCTCGGGGAGGGTTTATCGTTTATCGGCCCAATGCTCCCCACGAAACGATAAGTTTGGCACAGTATTTGCAATGATACACTAAAAACACCTTTTTATGGATCTATTGCTAACAATTCTGCTCTTCATTATCCTCTTCCCGCTGTTTCGCTTCGCGTTTGGCGTGTGGAGGCAGATTCACCATATAAAGAAACAATTCGGTGCTGTGCGCGACCAGTTTGAGGAAGCCCGCCGCGCACAGCAGCAATACTACACCGGCGATGATGATGACGATGATGGCTACTACGCCTCACCACGCGCCCATGCCGGCCGCGTGCAATTTATGAGCTCCATAGCCGAGAATGTGAATTTCGAAGAAATCATAGAGGACCGTCCCTCACTTCCCTATAACCCCGATGCCAAGGCAGACCCCCAAATAAGCGACGCCCACTTCGAGGAGCTATAGCAAGATCGAGCGACTTTATTTATCGCTGTAGTGCCCCTCGACTGTCAATATCAGCACACACACTTTATCGTCATATACATCATACACAATGCGATGTTGTGCATAAATTCTGCGTGAGTACATCGTTCCGCCTCCGCATTTCAATGAAAGAGCCGTGTGAAAAAAAAGTAATATTTATTGCTGATAATTTGTCAGATTTCAAAAAAAATCGTATCTTTGCGGAAAGTTGGACGGAGTGCCTAATGATATGTTTGTGATAGGAACATCTTGATAACCTTAATTCCGCAACACTATAATTTAACTTTATTTATAAGTTCCTGAG
>CAMGFF010000278.1 GCA_946055125.1 uncultured Prevotellaceae bacterium
GGCACCATCAACGAAACGTGACACCGGCCGGAGTGAAGTTGTAGTTAATAATCAATAGTAAAAAATCACTATCTCAGTCTTTTCTCATTTTTCCAAATATAGCAGCATGGCACTTCACCACACCCCCAAAAAGGTGCTAAGCTCACAGCTTGCCATCCACCATTTGTATCTTCTTCTCAAGCAGAGCAAGCTCATCCTTGATTTTCTGCATCTTGCGCTCCATCTCCTTGAGCATAGAGCTGCCGCCCTTCGACTGGGCATTGAAGAATCCCAGGTTGTTCTCATAGGTCTTCAGCTCATTGCGCTTCTGCTCATAGATGCGCACCAATCGCTCACGCTCGCGATACATCTTGTCCTGGTCCGAAATCTGGCTGATAGAGTTCTCAAAGTTGGCAAGATTGGCACGGGTAGCCTTCATGTCGAATTTCTCGAAAGCCTTATCCACAGCCTCGCGGTATTCATTGTACACCTTGTCCTTCTCCTTGAATGGCACATGGCCAATCTCCTGCCACTGCTTCATGAGCGCACGCACCTTGGCCGCCGCGTCGTCGGGTTCCTCGGCAAGAACGGCATTAATCTCGGCAATCACAGCCTTCTTGGCCTTGAGGTTGTCGTGCTCCACCTTGCGCACGTTGGTTGTCTGCTTACCCTTCTCATTGAAGAAGTGGTCGCAGGCGGCAATAAAGCGCTTCCACACCACGTCGCTGTGCTTCTTTGCCACGGGGCCCACGGTCTTCCACTCCTTCTGCAGAGCCACCAGCTCATCGGTGGTTTTCTTCCAGTCGGTCGAGTCCTTCAGAGCCTCGGCACGCTCACACAGGGCAATCTTCTTCTGCAAGTTGGCAGCAAGCTCCTCTTTCATCATCTTGAAGAACTCAGCCTTGCGTGCGAAGAAGTCATCGCAAGTCTTGCGGAAGCGGGCAAAGAGGTCGGCATTCACCTTCTTGGCGGCGAATCCCAGCTTCTTCCACTCCTCTTGCAGCTCAATGATTTGCTTTGTGGCCTCGTCCCAGCCGGCATAGGTCTTGATGCCGTCAATGTCTATTGCCTCGATGCGCTCGCAAAGGGCAGTCTTGGCCACCTCATTCTCCTTCTCGCGCTCCTTTCGGGCCTCGAAGAAAGCCTGGTATTTCTTGTTCACCACAGCCGATGCGTCCTTGAAGCGCACCCACAGCTCCTCGCGTATTTCCTTGGCCACGGGGCCGGTCTCGCGCCACTGGTTGTGCAGCTCCTGGAGCTTCTTGAATGCGCTCACCACATCCTCCACCTCGCCAAGAGCCTCGGCATCGGCGCAAAGCTGCTGCTTTATCTCAAGATTCTTCTTGAAGTCGTAGTCGCGAAGCTCCTTGTTCATCTTCAGCAGGTCGTAGAAGTTCTCGGTGGCAAGCTGATAGGATTTCCATATGTCGGTAATCTCGGTAGCGGGAATCTCGCCCACCGCCTTGAAGTCCTGCTGCAGCTGCTGCACGCGGGCATATTGCTTGTTGATGTTGTCGGGGTCAGCAACAATGGCGTTTATCTCGGCTATTATGTTGCGCTTCTTCTCCAGATTCTCGGCCCTCATGGCCTCCTGTGCTGCATTATATTCAGCACGCTTCTCCTTTATCTGGCTCAGAATATCCTTGAACGTAGCCTCATCGGCATCCTCGGGCACCGCAAACGCCGCCTCCTCGTTGCCCTTGGCGAGGAAGTCCTCGCGCAGGGCGGCAACCTCGGCATTACGCAGGGTGTAGAATGCCACTTTTATTTGTGCCACCTCATCCTTGATGCTCTCCACGGGCTTCTCGAGCAGCTCACGAAGCGCCTCCACGAGCTCCGCCTTGCTCTTGCCGGCATAGCTCACGACGGCCGTCTCTGCGGTCTCCTCTGCCTCATTTTCCACATCAGGGGCCGCAGCCTCTTTCTCAGTCACTACATCGGCATCGGCCATGGACGCCGACTCCGAGTTCAAGGTTACGTCTTTGTTCGGCTCTTCGGCCGAACCCGACTTTTCACGCAATTCCATAATTCATGTTTTTTAATAGTTCCCTCATTGAAATAGAACACCAAGGCCATTATTCCACAGTTCCCATGCCAATGATTCAATACTTTTACCCCTGCATCGTGGGGCATTTTCTAACTTCAAAGTTCAAATGTACACAAAATTTTTAATATGCAACCCAAAAATCGCAAATTTTTCATCATCAACCGAAAAAATCGCAAAAATTTCCTCCGAAAACCGCCAAATACCATTGAAAATCCTCGCCCGCCTCAGGGTGTGACAGCCACCGCCCCCCTCAAGGGACGGCAGTCATATCAGCCTCAGGTCTTTTGCCACACGGCATGCCTCAATAGAGTTCCTCACCTGCAACTTGGCCAGGATTTCCTGCCGGTGCCGGCTCACGGTGTGGCGGCTTATGCACAGAGCCTCGGCAATGTCCTTGCTGGCAAGCCCACGGTCGATAAGCACAAGCACCTCCTTCTCACGCGCGGAGAGCAGGCCACTGTTGCCCTGCTTGTCGGGTTGGATTATCTGCCCGGTGATAGAGTTCACAATCATGCACTGCGACGCGAAATCACATATCAGCCTGCTGTAGAGGCACAGAGCAAGCCACAGCACCCCATCGTGAGGAAATTCCACATAATACATGCGGTGCAGCACAGGCACATAGCTGCCGGTGGCAGTGCGCATGCGCAGCTTGCTCATCAGGTAATAGTCGGCACGGCGGCTCTTGGGCTGCCGCTTCACGAAGTGGAAAAAACATAGCTCCTGCAAGTGCTTCCCGGCGAGGTCGTCGGGGTGAATAAGACTGAAAATATCGTCCTCCCATATCGAGGAAATCATCTTGCCACTCAGCCCCCCGTCGATACCGAGCACTCGCGCGAAGCCGCCATAGTAGATGTAGCTCACATTCCTGCGCATATCACTCAGCACGGCCAGGGCATTCTCAAGCCGGGCATAGCCACACGCCAGCTCCTTGTAGCCGCCCAGGGCATCGGCATTGCCTTGAGCCGGTGCAAACTCCTGAGTGAGAAATTCATTATTCAATATCTTCTTGGTGTCCATCGTCGGGTTTCAACAAAAAAATGGTTATTTATAATCATTGTGCGGCACGAGTCTTAGCCTTACCTTTGCAAAGACAATGCGCTATGATTATCTTTTGCAAAGATAATGCAAATCGAGCGCATGACCATTACAAAAAACAAAAACATACTAAATCACAATAAAACAAACTCTCATCATGAAGAAATCAATCTTTTGCGGCTTAATGCTCGCCGCT
>CAMGFF010000279.1 GCA_946055125.1 uncultured Prevotellaceae bacterium
ATTAAGCAGCTTAGAGTCTTTCGCCTCACCAAATTAATGGCAACTAAGCAATTACACATTTAATCCATTATCTCGTCACTTAACCTTGATTTCGACCCGAATAAATCGACAATTCCGCCGTTTCATTCTACCAAATCACAGGTTAAGTCCCCACTCTCAATAAGTGAGAGTGCAAAGATACTATAAAAATTTGATTTGCACAAAATTTCACATCTTTTTTATCTATAATACAGTTAAATATTCTTAACCCTACATTTTTAGACAAATATACCGCATATTTATTCACAAATTTTGCAACTCACAGTGCAATCCTCACCCATAGGCGAGGTGTATCGAAACGAGAAAACAACCATTCATGAATGTGTGTCAAAATCCGGCGAGCGGGTGCCGCTACTCTATGCTCTGGTAGTTGAGGGGCGGATTGAAGTAGCGCGACATCGACTTGAGGTCCTCGCGGTAGCAGGGTTCGGCAAACTTCACATCCCTGCCCCACTCCGTGCACTCCTTGGCGAATTGCGCCTTGGCTTCGTCCTTGGCAGCCGACACACGCGCCAGCACTGAGCCTCGTGCATCGAGCACGGTGGCACTAAGCTCACACTTGCGAAGCTCCACATCCACATCCACCCTGCCGCCGGCAGGAATCTCCACTTCCACATTGGCAATCTTTGGCAAATCGAGGGTTATGGTCACAGGCTTGCTGCCACTCCAGCCGAAGCCGTAGTAGCACGCGCCGGCATCGGTGTTGCGCTTGCTGTATTGTAGGCTGCCGTCGCCGAGGCGCATGCGTGTGCTCACCTCGGTTTTCTTGGGCAGACGCGGAGTGATGGCAATGCGGCCGTTGAGCATGTCGGGCATCACTCCGAGGAAACACTGGCTCCATGCGCGTATCTGCTCGGCATTGCTCCACGCCTGGAGGAAAGTGCCGGTGCGGCGCACCCACGTGTGGCCCGGCCGGCACCAGGCATCGGCATTCTCGGCGAGGCTGCCCACAGCGCCCTCGTCGAGGGCCTGGCGGTTCATGTTGCTGAATAGCCTGAACGCCTTCAGCTCCTGCCCGTATTCAATCATGCGCTGCATCGCCATTCCATTCTGCCACAGCCAAATGGTGCCATTGTGGTAGGCGTCGTCCTTGTGGTAGCGGTGCCACTGCTCGTGATAGGGGTGGAAATTATCGTCCATCTGGTCGAGCGACGACACGCCCCAGGGATATACCAGGCGAGTCCACGTGGTGCGCAGGTCGCGCATCTTCACCTCGTGGGAGGATATAAGCTCGTAGGCATACATCGTGTTGGGCCTTATCTGCCTGTCGGGCGTGCCATCGGCATTGAGGTGGTCCACAATCACGCCATCCACCACAAAGTCGTGCTCAAAGTTGCCCTTGAGCTTGTCGGCGGCCGCCTGCCAGCGTGCCGCATCGTCCTTCTTGCCCATGTATCGTGCCAGTTGCACCGCTGCGGTGAGCTGTCCATACCACAGTGCCTGAATATCCACGGCACGGTTTCCACGCGGCGAGCAGGGATATTTGCTCTGCCGCTTCGCGTCCATCCACGTGTCGGCGTCGGCGTGGGTAAGATAGCCTCGGTCGTCAACATAGAGCTTCAGCGAGGCGTCGGTGGCTATCTTCACGTTCTTGTAGATTGTCTTCACAAAGGCCTTGTCGCCGGTGTAGCGCAGGTAGTCGAGCACCTCTATCACAAAGCGCGGCGTGCCGTCGGTGGTGTTGTAGAGGATGCCGTCGAGGTTGAGGCGGTTGGGCACGCGGCCGTAGGTGGGCGAGGCGGGGTCCACATCCATATATCGGGCAAACGAAGCAAGAATGTCGCGAGCCACCTCGTGCTGCCCCGTGCAAAGCACTATGCCCGGCATGGAGATAAACATATCGCGCCCCCAGAAGTCGGTGAACCATGGCAATCCGGCATAGATACCCCAGCCGCCGTGCTGCTGAGTGACGAGCTCGTCGGCGGTGAGCATAATCCACGACAGACCCTTTGCAACGCGCTCGTCGGCATCGATGGCGTTGGTGTCGAGCAGCCGCTGCATGCGCATCGCGCGTGCAGCATGCCACTCCTCGCTCTTGGCCCGCGCATCGGCCACAAGGCGGCTGCTCCCGGCAGCATCGCCAAAGGTGATGATGAATCCGCCCGACCGGCTGCCGGCCGTAACCACACGCCCTTGCACAGCCACCGGCTCGCCGGGAGTCATGGCTGCCACGCGCACCGTCATTCCCGGGTGCTCCTTGGGGGTGAGAACGGCGGTCGTGCCGTCGGCCACCGGCTCTGTGATGATGTCGCCAAGCAGCTCTATTCCGTAGCTCTCCACCTTGCTGCCCCGCGACTCGAGAGCAATATATATCACTTTCTCCCCATCAACAAGCGAGAAAGTCTCCTTCACGGCTCCGGGATAATTGCGCACCATGCGGTTGGGGTACACACTCACTTCGGTGTCGTGCCCGCTGCGCGAGAGCTGCTTGCCATTGCAGTAGAGGCGGTAGTCGTTAAACACCCTGTGGGCGCGTATGTTCCACCCTGCATTCCAGTCGAGATAATCATCGGTGCCGGTCATGCCATAGAAGAATCCGGCTTGCTTGTCGCTGTAGGAAAACTCGCGCGACTGGGTGGCATTAATTTTCAGCTCATCGAGTCGCAGTCCCTGCGCGCTCAGCATCGCTCCTCCCGTAGCTATCGCCACTGCCGCTACCGTGGTCACTATCACGCTTTTCTGTTTCATAAATCTTAGGTTAAATCTAAATAGTTTTATATCAATGAATATGCAAAATTACAAACTTTCTTCCACAACAGCAAGCACACATCCCCCAAAAAAGGATATGGATCTATCCCTTTGAAAGCTAAGAACCCATATCATTTTCGCTGTTTTATCTTTCTTTGCTTAGCAGATCTAACGCTATACGCTTCTCTTCCTCGCTTAGTTTTTCAATCAAGTGATTAATCTTTTCTGTCAAATCTATTGAATGTGAATTACAAGTCATGTTAGCGAGCAGTGCCCTGCCACCGTCTGTAAGGAAATATTTTTGGTTGGGGCTTGTCGGTTTATTCGGCATCGTCATGCCAACGAATTGCGCTTCTATCAGAGGATTTATATATTTAGCTTTGAACTTCGTTGTATTTGACCACCGATACAATTCTTTGAGCTTGGTCATGGATTTAGGTTCCTGAAGAGCTATGAACAATTTTGCGAATTCATCCCAGCTTAGTCCTACTTTAGTCCCATCTTGCTCCCAACTTAATTC
>CAMGFF010000280.1 GCA_946055125.1 uncultured Prevotellaceae bacterium
GCTTGGAGCGGGCAGGGAAATACTTCTCCACATAGAGCTTGCCCACTGCCTCGCCGAGAAGGCCGTTGGGCACCGAGAGCGCACGCTTCCAGCGCGGCTGCTGCTCCTTCTTGCCCGACAGCGTGCGGCCAAACATCTCAAAGTTGGCATCGACAAAGGCATCACTCAGCGAGCTGCTCGCGCCCGACACATACTCATAGGCCATGTAGTCGCGTATCTCCTTCTCGCTCAGGGCTGCAATCATTGTGTTCACCTCGGCAAGTCCCTTCAGGTTATCCACGCACACCTTGTCCATCGCCGGCAAGCCCAGGGCTGTGAAATAGGCAGCCCAGTCGATGTTGGGATAGTCGGCCTTGAGCTGCTCCATGGAGCGAATGTTGTATTGCTTCGCAATGTCGCGGCTCTCCTCGCGGGTGAATGTAACCTTGGCGATGGCGGTTTCAATCTTCATCACGTTCTTGGCCACCTCCTTGGCTGCCTTCTTCTTGTAGCCGGCAAGGGTCATGATGGTCTCGATGTAGTTCACATAGGCCTTGCGAATCTTCAGCGTGTTCTCATCGCTGTCGAGGTAGTAGTCGCGGTCGCCAAGTCCAAGACCGGTGAGCGACACATACATGATGTTCACGTTGGAGTCCATCAGGTCGGCCATCACGCCGGTGTCGAAGAATGGAGCGCCAAGTCCCTTGTGCATCCATGCGATGATGTCGATAAAGTCGGCACGCTTGGCCGCGCCAATGCGCTGCAAGTCGGCCTGCAGTGGCTGGGCCTGCTCAGTGTTGAGGCGCACGCTGTCCATGCCAAGCTGGTACATGTCGTTCACCTTCTGGGCTATTGTGCCCGGCTGCTGAGCCTCGGGCGAGTTGCCAAGGTTCTGCACAAGCTCCTTCACCTGCTCCCTGTTGTTCTCGGCAAGAATGTCGAAAACCCCATAGCGCGAATACTCGGCCGGGAGAGGATTAGCCTTCAGCCAGCCGCCGCACACATACTGATAGAAATCGGTCTTAGGCGACACGGTTTCATCAAAGTCGTTCCTATCTACGCCTTTCATCTGTCCATTTTCTGCTCCTGCAATGGGGGCACACAGCGCTAATGCCACCGCAGGAATAATCATCTTAAAAGTTTTCATCTTTATATAATAAAAATCAAAATATCTCCAATCTCACCAGCTATCACAGCCATTCTTACCTCTTACCTATTACCTCTTACCCTTAACCACCTTTCAGCTCCTCCAATTCCATGCAAGCCAGCTCCCACACGCTCATAGCGTTCTCGAGCTTCTTCTGCAATTGCGAGTGCTGCTCGTAGATCTCCGGCTCCACCTGCTCGCCGCTCGCGAGCTTCTGCTCTATCGCCGCAATCTCAGCCTCAATGTCGGCAATAGCCCGCTCGCTCTCATCCACGCTCTTCTGCGCCTTGCGAATCACGCGCTCGCGGGCCTTCTGCTCGGCGTAGTTAATTTTTCCCTGCTTAGGCTGCTCAGTCTCAGGCTCTGCCGCCGTGGTGGGCGACTTCGAGAGCTGAGGCTGCTTCTCCCGGCTCTGAACCGGCGTCATCTCCAGCTCGCGCAGAGTCTCTATCTTCTTCGCTTCGAGGAAATCATAGATACCTCCCAGATGCTCACGCACGCGGCCTCCGCCAAACTCATACACCTTCTCCACCAGCCCGTCGAGAAACTCACGGTCGTGGCTCACCACTATCACAGTGCCGTTGAAGTCCTTTATCGCCTCCTTCAGCACGTCCTTGGTGCGCATGTCGAGGTGGTTGGTTGGCTCATCGAGTATCAGCAGGTTCACCGGCTCAAGCAGCATCTTTATCATGGCAAGGCGTGTCTTCTCGCCGCCCGAGAGCACCTTCACCTTCTTGTCCGATGCCTCGCCGCCAAACATGAACGCGCCCAGTATGTCGCGTATCTTCGTGCGTATGTCGCCCACTGCCACGCGGTCGATGGTGTCAAACACCGTTATCTCCCCATCGAGCAGCTGCGCCTGGTTCTGCGCAAAGTAGCCTATCTTCACGTTGTGGCCTATCTTCAGCATACCCTCAAAGGGTATCTCATTCATGATGCACTTCACCAGCGTGGATTTTCCCTCGCCGTTCTTGCCCACAAATGCCACCTTCTCACCGCGCTTTATGGTAAAAGTAACGCCACTGAACACCAGGTGGTCGCCATAGCTCTTTGCCACATCCTCGGCTATCACCGGATAGTCGCCCGAGCGCGGCGCGGGCGGGAACTTGAGGTTGATGTGGGAGTTGTCCACCTCATCCACCTCTATCCTCTCTATCTTCTCCAGCTGCTTTATGCGGCTCTGCACCTGCACCGACTTCGTTGCCTTGTAGCGGAAACGCTCTATGAAGTCCTCCGTGTCCTGTATCTGCTTCTGCTGGTTCAGGTAGGCGCGCATCTGCTGCTCCACACGCTCCTTGCGCAGCTCCACAAATTTCGAGTAGTTCACATTGTAGTCATATATCTTGCCACACGAAATCTCAATGGTGCGCGTGGTCACATTGTCGATAAATGCGCGGTCGTGGCTCACGAGCACCACCGCATTGGCCTTGGTCTTCAGGAAGTTCTCAAGCCATTGTATCGACTCGATGTCGAGGTGGTTGGTTGGCTCATCGAGCAGCAGCACATCGGGCTTGCGCAATAGCAGCTTCGCCAGCTCCACGCGCATACGCCAGCCGCCGCTGAACTCCGAGGTGGGGCGGTCGAAGTCGGCACGCACGAAGCCCAGTCCCATCAGCGTCTTCTCGCTCTCGGCCTCGCAATTCTCCGAGCCGTGCATCGCCACAAGCTCATAGAGGTGAGTGAGATGGTCAATCAGCTTCTGGTAGGCCTCGCTCTCATAGTCGGTGCGCTCGGCAAGCTGCGCGTTCACCTCGTCAATCTCAGCATTCAGCTTGTGAAGGTAGTCGAAAGCCTCGCTCACCTCCTCCTTCAGCGTCTTGGTGTCGGCAAGCACCATCTGCTGTGGCAGATAGCCCACCACAAGCTCCTTTGGTATCGACACCGTGCCGCGCGTGGGCGACTGCAGTCCCGCAATAATCTTCAGCATCGTACTCTTGCCGGCGCCATTCTTGCCCACAAGCGCAATGCGATCCTTCTTGTTGATTACATAGCTCACGCCATCAAACAGCGGATTACAGTTGAATTCTACTGCTAAATTCTGTATCGAAATCATTAATATCCAGTCCTTTCTCTAAAAATACGTTCCTAT
>CAMGFF010000281.1 GCA_946055125.1 uncultured Prevotellaceae bacterium
AGCCACCGTGCCATCACCTCGCAGCATCCACACCTCATCGGCAGGCTCCACATACCCCACCGCACGCACATCGCCCAGATGCCGCGCCACGGCAGCCACCTTATACTGGTTAATCTCACACAGCTCGCCCTGCGTGGTGACAAACGTCAGCCGGCGAGCCGTGCCGGCGGGGCGCGTGCCGGCAGCAATGCGGCGGCGCGAGATAATCACGCCCGGCGAGTAGCAGCCCGCAGCCACGCGATAGGGCAAGGCATACACGCCACTCGTGGCAAAAGCATACACCGGCGTGCCAATTGCGTTGTTGGAGTGATGCAAGTCGGGAGCAAGCGCCAATATGGGGCTGTCGCACACCTGGTGACGAGCCTTCTCCACAAGGGCATTCATCTCGCGGCTCTCCACCACCAGCCCGGTGTGGTCGTCGGCTATGGGCTGAGCCGATGGCAGGGTGAGCGCAGAAGCCCCGGTGTCGGCAAGCTCGCGCTCGGTGAGCTGCGGCGTGTTGGCATAGGCAACAGAGCCAAAACTGCTCAGAGCCACCTCGCAACGCCTCACCACGCCACCACACTGCACCTGCACCTCGAGTGAGGTGGCACGAGGGTCGGGATAACTGAGCAGCGGGTTCAGCGCCACAGGCTGCCCCTTGCCGCTCCCCCGCCACAGCGTCACCGCCTCGCCCCGGGAGGTGGAAAGGCGGGCAATCACGGCCGCCTCATAGGTTGTATTCACCGTGCTGTCCACGCGCAGAACCGCCGACGCTCCCCACGGCGACACAAGAGCCGCCTCGCCACACGCGCTGAAGATGCGGCGGTTGTGCTGCATCACAGCCACCGTGCTGCGGCGCACCGCCACAAGCCGCTCGGCCGCTGCCACCTCACCGGCCTCCACTCGCCCCTTTGCCGGCCGAAGCACCGCCGTGCCGGCACGTAGCGCGGCAAAGTCGGTGATGGTGTAGCCCACTCGCCACTGCCCTGCCGAGAGAAGCTGCCGCACCAGCTCATCACCGCCCAGAGTGTCGAGGCGCAGCATTAGCAAAGCCTGATTGTTCACACCCGACTTCTCGCAGCGATAGCCCACGCGGCGGTCGCGCAGCACGGTAGTCACCTCATCGGCAACAAGGATATCCACCGCTGCCACAAGGCTGTCCCACTCCTCGGGGAAGCCGCCAATCACCTCCACCCCAAGGCGGAAGGTGGGGGCATTGATGCCAAAGCCCTCTATGCCGGTGTAGAGGCTGCCGTCGGCCACAGCCGGAGTGCGGTATTCCCCCGCCAGCGGCAGCCCGCTGCCTATAACCACCGGCGCACTCACGGCAAGGTAGCTGCCATCGGTGAGGCGCACACCATAGCGGGCCAAGAACGGATATATGCGGCAATCACCCGCCACGGCCGCACTCTCAAGCCGGCCGACCGCTGCCAGCATCGCCTCGGTGAGCTTGGCCACATCGGCCGGAAGCAGAGGGTTGCGCCACGAGGCATATCCCTCGGTCCACGCCACCCCCTCCACCTGCGCCGTCACCACCGACGCATCGGCAGCCGTGAGCCGCAGCTCGGGCAGAGCTTCGCGGCGGTCAAGGAAGCGGTAGCCCGAGCCTTCGTAGAGCATTGCCACATCGCCGCCCTTGCAGCCCACCACCACCGTGCGGCCAAGGGCCTCGGCACAGAGCACCTCTCCCGGGGCAAAGCCCACCACCACCTCGCGCGGCGTGAGCGAGCCATCGGCCTCAACCGTGGAGTGCCATATCACCTCAGTGCCTCGGCCGCTGATAATCTGCACACCATCCACAGTGTTGTGGGCAGCAAGCAGCACCTCACCCTCGGCCACACGCCCCACAAGCGCGGGATTACCCACAGGGCGCACCGAGCGCCCCACATTACGCAAATTCTCCATAACCTCGCAGGACCCGGCGGGAGCATCTTCGGCGTAATCGAAGTTTCCCCATCCCGCAGCATAAAATCTCATCATAGTATTTCAATTAAAATTAATAACAAAACCAATCCTCTCCCCCCTAAAAGACCCCTCTCACCTCTTAGCTCTTACCTAAAAACCCTCTTACCTCTTACCCCTTACCTCTTACCTTTCTTACCTCTCCACAAAGTTAAATTACACTTCGTGCCATTTTCACCACAAAAAGTAATAAAACAGCCACCTATGCCCTACAATTATGTTATAAAACATATATTTAACAACCGCTATACCGCTTATTTACAGCCTATTATCAATTTGAAACTAAAAAATGTGAATAAACCCGAAAATATTCTCTAAAAAATTTGTTTATCTCCCCCACAATAACTATTTTTGGCATAAAGAATTCAAAAAGAAGCCCCACAACATAACATCTTGACTTATGTTCTAATTCTGAAATATATATGTTTTTATAGATTGTAGATTTAAGAAAAAAGCCGCTGCTGAGAAGCACCGGCTTTTTTATTTTTCCCAAGAATGACCCACTAAGTGCACAACAATCCACCCCCACACTTCAAGGGGAGGAGCTATCCCCACTGCCCTTTACCGGGCTATTTTTCGAAAGTGAATTTGCGGGAGATGAGGCGGTAGTTGTCGGCAAAGATTTCCACAGTGTACTGACCCGGATTGAGCACCGAGTTCACATTCCAGTAGATGGATATGCCGGCAATCTCCTGGCCATCATATTCTATCGACTTGCGCTCGGTGTAGGGCACCTTGCCGCCCTCAAAGTCGAAACTTCCGTTGCCACCGAGGAGCGAGCCCTCGGGGTTGGTGATGCGCACATAGAGCGTCTTCTCGCCCACGGGCGTGGAGTTGTTCTGCGGTATGGTGAAGGTGACGCGCAGCTGCTTGGCCTTGCTCACGCGCTTCTCCTGCTTGCCATTGCTCTTGAGCGGAGTGAGCGTCAGGGCCGACACGTTGAGCTTCTCGGCAAGCGTCATGCGCTTCGAGAGGTTCTCGTTCCGGGCCGACACCTCATTCACTTGCGAGTTGAGCTGCTCATTCTTCTGGCGAATCTCGGCATTCTCGGCACGCAGCCCCGCATTCTCCTTGCCAAGCGAGTCGATAATCTCCACATAGTGGCGCATGAGGCCCTTGAGCGTCTTTATCTCGTCCTGAAGCTGCTTAATGCGGCGCTGGCTGGTTATCTTCTGCGTCTTCAGCTCGGTGAGGAGCTTCTCCACCTTGTCCTTAGCCTCGCGATGCTTAATGAGGATACTGGCGTTGTTGATATAGT
>CAMGFF010000282.1 GCA_946055125.1 uncultured Prevotellaceae bacterium
GTGGGGCTGCCCTTGCGAATATCCACAGCCACATCGAGCACTGCGCCGCGCACGCAGCGCACCAGCTTGCTCTGCGTGAACGGAGGGCACTGGAAATGCAGTCCGCGCATCACACCGTATGCCGACATACTCTCATTGTCCTGCACGAATTTCACAGGGCGCACCTTCTCATCAAACTCCCTCTGAGAGAAGCTCTCGAAGAAGTAGCCCCTGGCATCGCGCCACACCTTGGGCTCAATAATCACAACGCCCTCTATATCAGTCTTAATTACTTCCATTTATTCCTTCTTTACAAAAAAATATTCCTGCAACGCAGGCATAAAACCATCAAAAACGTACAGCAGCCCAAAGCCAACAGCCCTCAGTCAAGATTCTCCTTGCCGGTGCGCTTCACCTCATCAATCACCTTGAGCAGATACTGCCCGTAGGGATTCTTGAGCATAGGCTCGGCAAGCGCACGCATCTTCTCAGTGCTTATCCAGCCCTTGCGGTAGGCAATTCCCTCAAGGCAAGCCACCTTCAGCCCCTGACGCTTCTCAATCACCTCAATATAGGTCGAAGCCTCCGAGAGCGAGTCGTGCGTGCCCGTGTCGAGCCACGCAAAGCCGCGGCCAAGCGTCTGCACCTTAAGCTCACCGTCGTCAAGGAATCGCTGGTTCACAGTGGTAATCTCCAGCTCGCCGCGTGCCGATGGCTTGATGTTCTTAGCCACCTCCACCACCTTGTTAGGATAGAAGTAAAGGCCAACCACAGCATAGTTCGACTTCGGTTGCTTGGGCTTCTCCTCAATCGAAAGGCAATTGCCCTCAGCGTCAAACTCTGCCACTCCATAGCGCTCGGGGTCGCTCACCCAGTAGCCAAACACCGTAGCCTTCCCCTCCACCTCGGCATTGCGCACTGCCTCGCGCAGTGTGGCCGAGAAGCCATTGCCATGGAAGATGTTGTCGCCAAGCACAAGGCACACCGAGTCGTCGCCAATAAACTTCTCCCCTATGATAAACGCCTGAGCCAGCCCATCGGGCGATGGCTGCTCGGCATACTCAAAGCGCACTCCATAGTCCGAGCCATCGCCAAGTAGTCGCTTGAAGCCGGGCAGGTCGTGGGGAGTAGAAATGATAAGAATCTCCCTTATGCCTGCAAGCATAAGCGTCGAAATGGGATAATACACCATTGGCTTGTCGAAAATCGGAAGCATCTGTTTGCTCACGCCTTTTGTGATGGGATACAAGCGTGTTCCACTACCACCGGCCAACACTATTCCTTTCATAATCAATAACTTATTAGTTCATTTTTTGTATTCAATTCACAACTCTGGCAGCACACTGCATCCCGAGTTTTTTGAAAAGCTCAAAGACCCAAAGCTCAACGCCACCGTGCGGCCTTGTATTGCTCCACCATATCCTTGGTGAGCTTTTCATCGAGCACCTCCCGCCAGCGTTCGAGCCTATGAGTGTCGGTGCCACTCATCGTGTAGTAGCCCTCGGCGAGCATCCACTCAGCCTTGTGCCTCTCGTTGGGTCCATAGGCTTCCACAAGCGAGGCAATATTGAGCTGAAACGCCACATTCATCTCCCTCAACTTGCGATAATCGCTTCGCTCCATATACACATACCGCTCAGGATGTGCCAGCACCGGGCGATAGCCCTTTGCCTTTATCTCCTTCAGCGTGTCATAGAGTCGGAAAGGTGGATTGAAATAGGATGTTTCCACCAGCAGGCTGCGCCCGTCGTTGCCTATAGGCAACAAGTCGTCTGCCGCAAGCCTTTCATCAAAAAGACTGTCGAGCATGTGCTCTGCCGCAAGATTCAGCTTAATAGAGCCTTTGTATGCAGTCGTCAGCTCAGCAAACTTGCTGCGCAGCCCGGCCGTCTCATTAGGAATGTCCTCCATAATGTGCGGCGTGAGCCACACCTCGCGCACGCCAAGCTCCTCATATCCGGCAAGAATCTCAAGCGACTCCTCCATGCTGCGCACCCCATCATCCACTCCGGGCAGAAGATGGCAGTGCCAGTCGGTCATTCCCTCAAGTATTCCGCTCCGCGCAAGGCTATATTTCTTCTTAAATGGCCACATAAATTTCCCTCTCAATCACCTGCAAACCTTTAATATCCATTCTTTCTCTTCGAGCCATAGTAGGAGCCGTAGCCGTAGTGGTAGCCATAGCGATAACCATAGCGGTAGCCATAGCGATAGCCGTAGCGGCTGCCTGCACTCTCAGTGCCATTGAGGATAACGGCAAGGTTCTTGAAGCGCTTCTCCTGATAGATATTCTCAAGCTCTTGCAGCATCGAGCGCTCCAGCAGGCCGGCACGCACCACAAACACCGTGCGGTCGGCATACTTCTCGATAATCTGCGCATCGGCCACAATGTCGATAGGCGGACAGTCTAAAAACACATAGTCAAACTCCTGGCGCACCTCGGCTATCAGCTCCTCCAGCTTGCCGTTCTCAAGCAGCTCGGTGGGGTTGGGTGGCACCTGGCCAATGGGCAGAATGAAGAAATTGGCATTGTCCTCATAGTTCACCAGCATGCTGCGCCAGTCGTTGCTGATTTCTCCAAGGTAGTCGCTCAGTCCGCGCTCAGGATTGTCGATGTAGCTCGATGTCGATCCATGGCGCATATCACCGTCAATCACAAGCACCCTCTTCCTCTTGATTGCAAAACTCATCGCTATGTTCATTGTGAGGAACGACTTACCGCTGCCGGGATTGAACGAAGTGAGCACAAACACATTATGCTCTTTCTGCTTGCCCACCATGAAGTCGAGGTTGGAACGAAGCACGCGGAAGGCCTCGTTGATGATGTTTCGGTTGCCCTCCTTCACCAGCACTGCCTTGAAGTTGGGCTTCTCCCTGCGGCGCAAGCCCCACTTGCGGGTCACGGTGAAATATTGCGGTATCTCGCCGATAATCGGAGCCGACATGCCGTCGAGATCCTTGCGGCCGCGCACCACGGTGTTGGTGTTCTCGCGTACGAAGATAATCACCACAGGCACAAGCAGTCCAAGCGCAAATGCCACCAGCAGAATATTCTTCTTGATAGGTGCTGTGGGAGCATTCGAGCCATGGGGTGTGGTGATGATGCGCGTGTTGTAGGCCGTGAATGCCTGCGAAAGCTCATTCTCCTCACGCTTTTGCAGCAAGTAGAGGTAGAGCGACTCCTTCACCTTCTGCTTTCG
>CAMGFF010000283.1 GCA_946055125.1 uncultured Prevotellaceae bacterium
GTCGTCGTGTGATTTCTCACATCGGCGACGCTACAAGGTGGGCGTGGTTCTCTATCATAATTTCTCGTGGCGCGAGAAACTCGCCAACGAAATCAAGTATGCCTCGCTGGCCTACGACGATGTGGAGTTCACCACCGTTTCGTCCTACAACAGCAGCAGCAAGCAGGTGAAGCAAATCGACTCACTCATGGCGCGCGGCATCGACCTGCTGGTGATTTCGCCTATTCCCACACCCGAGGTGAGCGAGCGCATCAACCACTGCTACGACAGCGGCACGCCGGTGGTGCTCATCGACAACAAGAGCATGGCGTGCAGCCGCACGGCATTTATCGGGGCCGACAACGAGGAGATAGGGCGCTCGGTGGGCGAGTACATCGGCCGAATGCTTGGCGAGAATGGAGGCCGCATTCTTGAGGTTCAGGGAAAGGCCGGCGACCTGTCGACCGAGGAGCGTCACCGTGGCTTTATCGAGGCTCTGCGCAATTTCCCGGCATCGCACATAGTGGCGTCGCCCCACGGCGACTGGGTGTGGGACAGCGCCTACGCCGCCACGCGCGATCTGCTCATGCGCGACTACGACATCGATGCAGTGTTCTATCACAGCGATGGCATGATATGGTATGAGCTGCAAGGGAAGTATGCCTCCCAAGGCAAGAGCATAAAGGTGGTTGGGGTCGATGCCCTTGCCAAGCGCCCCTCGGGAATAGAGCATGTGAAAAACAATACTATTGCGGCAAGTTTCGTGTATCCCACTCGAGGCGACAAGGTGGTGGAGCTTGTGATGAACATACTGCACCGCCGGCCCTTTGAACGAGAGGAAATACTTCCCACCGGCGTGGTCGACGAGCAGAACATAGCCACCATCATGCAGCAGCAAATTGAGATTGAGGCTCTCGACTCGCAAATTCAGGCGATGCGCAACCAAATCGACATTTCGCAGACCGAGAGCATGCTTCGTGGCCGCATCTCGCTGCTGATCACGGTGATGTTTGCGCTCCTTGCCGTGTATTGCTACACCCTCTACCGCTCCTTTGCACGGAACCGCAAGCTGCGCCACACCATTGAGCAGCAATATGCCGAGAAAGAGGAGCAGGCACGGCAGCTCCTTGAGAGCAACAAGCGGCTGCATCAGCTCAATGTGCAGATTGAGGAGGAAGTGCGCACAAAGCTCAATTTCTTCACCAATGTGAGCCACGAGTTTCGCACTCCGCTCACGCTCATTGCTGGCCCCATTGAGAAACTGCTCAAGAACGACAACCTCAACGAGCCGCAGCGTCGCAGCCTGCTAAATGTGGCCAGCAAGAACCTCACCACGCTCATGAACCTCGTGAGCGACATTCTCGACTTCCGCAAGGTGCAAGACGGCCGCATGGAGCTGCGCAATGAGAAATTCGATCTGGTGAAGGCGATGAAGGACTGGATTGACAACTTCCGCAACCACGCACTGACGAAGAATGTGAATCTCGTGTTCAGCCACTCGGCGATGCGCTCACTGTGGATTGAGACCGACCGCAAGAAGCTCACGAGCATCATGGTCAACCTGCTCGGCAATGCCTTCAAGCACACTCACGAGAATGGCACTATTGAGGTGACACTCAGTGTGCCGGCCGATGATAACGCCGCCACTTTCTCCATCATCGTGAGCGACACCGGCGACGGCATTCCGGCCGAGAGCCTGCCACGAATCTTCGACGACTTCTACCAGGCGCCGGGCTCACAGGGCGGCACGGGCATAGGACTATCTTTCGTGAAATCGCTTGTGGAGCTGCACAAGGGCCGCATCACGGTGCAGAGCGAGGAGGGGAAAGGCTCGGTGTTCACCATTGTGATGCCACAGAGGCAGTCGCTGCCGGTGAGCGCCACCGAGAGCGCAGGGCATGATGATGAGCTGCTCGCCGAGGAGGAGGCCATGCTGCAACATGATGCCAAGGTGCGCGTGCTAATTATCGACGACAACAAGGACATGTGCCAATATGTGCGAATGCTCCTCGACGATGCCTACAACTGCGAGGAAGCCTACGATGGACTGCAGGGCTATGAGAAAGCGCAGAAGTGGCTGCCCGAAATCATAATATGCGATGTGATGATGCCCGTGATGGACGGCATTCAGTGCTGCCAGAAGCTCAAGACCACCACTGCCACCAGCCACATACCGGTGATATTGCTCACGGCGCGGTCGCTCGACAGCCACTATGTGGAAGGCTTCGACAATGGAGCCGATGCCTACATCACCAAGCCTTTCTCGGCCGATATACTCATTGCCCGCATTGAGAACCTGCTCAACAGCCGCAAGCTGCTGCGCAACGCTTTCTCGCGAGGCTCGCAGAACTACGACATGGTGGCCACGCCGCGCGAGTCGGAGTTTGTGAAGCGCTTCCAGGGCTATGTGAATGAGGGTATCGCCAATCCCGACTTCGGCATAGAGGAGCTGAGCGAGAAGATGAACCTGAGCCGTGCGCAGCTCTATGCAAAGATTAAGACGCTCACGGGGAAGGCTCCTGTGGAGCACCTCATTGCCGCAAGGCTTGGCCGCAGCCGCGAGCTTCTCGCAACCACCGAGCTTGGCGTGGCCGAGATAGCCTACAATGTGGGCTTCTCCTCGCCGGCCTATTTCTCAAAGTGTTTCAAAGGGCAATACAACATGACCCCCAAGGAATTCCGCAATTCATTAAAAGACTAATACATCTCATTTTTTTAACTACCAACACAAGATGAAAACAACACTATTCTTGCTGCCTCTGCTGTGGGCGCTCGTGGCCTGCACACCCACCGCGCGCACTACTCTCGTGCCTGAGGAATACCCATTCATTGAAGATGTGCCCAGGCACTTCAGCATTGATGTTGATGGTAAAGCCATGCCACTCTACAACGACACCACTTTCTGGGGCGGAACAATCGACTTTGGCAGCTTTGAGAAACGTAATGGAGAGAAATCCACAATCACCATTGTGCTCGACGAGGACATTTTCTCCCTTGAAACGCTTCCTAAGCCCACCGACTGCGAGGTGAGGCAAACCGATAGCCGCACCATAGAAATAACAAGCTCCAAGGCCCCATGGCAGCAGACACTGGTGGTAAACGGCAACCCTCGCAAGGGACATGTGCTCCACCTATTCTGCAACCGCTTTGCCGAGGGTGC
>CAMGFF010000284.1 GCA_946055125.1 uncultured Prevotellaceae bacterium
TCGATAAAGAGGATTATCTCGCCGTCCGACTGGATTATCTCATTCACGATGGCCTTGAGTCGCTCCTCAAATTCGCCCTTGTATTTTGCTCCTGCCACAAGTGCGCCCATGTCGAGCGAATACACTTGCTTGCTCTTCAGGTTCTCGGGCACGTCGCCTCGCACTATGCGCTGGGCAAGTCCTTCGGCGATTGCCGTTTTTCCGGTTCCCGGCTCGCCTATGAGCATGGGGTTGTTCTTGGTGCGCCGGCTAAGTATCTGTAGCACGCGGCGTATCTCGTCGTCGCGGCCTATAACCGGGTCGAGCTTGCCGCTGCGTGCACGCTCATTGAGGTTGATGGCATATTTCTCGAGGGCATTATACTGGTCCTCGGCGCCCTGCTCACCCACGCTCTTGCCCTTGCGCAGCTCATCCACGGCTTTGTTGAAGTCGCTCTCAGTCACTCCTGCGTCCTTCAGTATGGTGGCCGCAGGGCTCTTTGTGATGAGTATGCCCAAAAGCATCATCTCAAGCGACACATATTGGTCACCGCGCTTCTGTGCGCACTCCGAGGCCTTCTCGAGCGCTTCATTGGATGCGCTGCTCAGATATGGCTCGCCTCCGCTCACTTTGGGCAGAGAGGCTATCTCCTTGTCGAGCTGCTGCGTCACAAAGCCGGGATTTACGCCCAACTTCTGGAAAATGAAATTCACAACCGATTCCCCCTCGCTGATCACGCCTTTGAGGAGGTGCACAGGCTCTATGGCCTGGTTCTTTCCTTGTCGTGTTGCCTCTACGGCCTTCTGAAGTGCCGACTGAGACTTAATGGTGAAATTGTTGAAATTCATAGTTATACTAAATTTATTAATAATTATCGCTTCTACCGCCCGATTGTGCATCGAGCTTTCGATAATTATCAGTTACAACATCTGTGCCAATGCCGAAATGAGGCTAAATTGTCAGTTTCTGCCTATATGTCACCCACACCCTATACGCACAATTAAGCCGGAGTAGGGTAGTGAACCCCCGTCTCCGGCTTAAAAGGGTATTAGTGAAGTGTAATTAGTAAGCTTGGTTGTGCACGCCTTTCACGGCGCGTCCCGAGGGGTCGTTCATTGCCTTGAACGATGCGTCCCACTCAAGTGCCTCGGCCGTGCTGCACGCCACCGAGGGGACCGATGGCACGCACTGTGCCGCCGTCTGCGAGGGGAAGCACTCCTCGAAGATGGTGCGGTAGAAGTATTCTTCCTTGTTCATGGGCGTGTTCACCGGGAAGCGGTGCTTGGCGTTCTTCATCATCTCGTCGGTGACCTGTGATGCCGCAAGCGCCTTGAGCGAGTCGATCCAGCTGTAGCCCACGCCGTCGCTGAATTGCTCCTTCTGCCTCCATGCCACGCTCTCGGGTATCATGTCCTCAAATGCCTTGCGCAGAATCCACTTCTCCATGCGTCCGTTCACCGACATCTTGTCCTTGGGGTTCACGCGCATTGCCACGTCGAGAAATTCCTTGTCGAGGAATGGCACGCGCCCTTCCACACCCCAGGCCGATAGCGACTTGTTGGCTCGCAGGCAGTCGTAGAGGTGCAGCTTCTTGATTTTGCGCACTGTCTCCTCGTGGAATGCCTTGGCGCTCGGTGCCTTGTGGAAGTAGAGGTAGCCGCCGAAAATCTCATCGGCTCCCTCGCCCGACAGCACCATCTTTATTCCCATCGACTTGATTACTCGCGCGAGCAGATACATGGGTGTGGACGCACGCACGGTGGTCACGTCGTAGGTCTCGATATAGTAAATCACGTCGCGCAATGCGTCGATGCCCTCCTGCACGGTGTAGTTTATCTCGTGGTGCACAGTGCCAATGTGCTCTGCCACCTTGCGTGCCGCCACCAGGTCGGGGGCGCCTTTCAGTCCCACGGCAAAGGAGTGCAGGCGTGGCCACCATGCCTCTTGCTTTCCGTCGGCCTCAACGCGCCGGGCTGCATACTTGGCTGCAATCACCGATATTATCGACGAATCAAGTCCACCCGAGAGCAGCACGCCGTAGGGCACGTCGCTCATGAGCTGGCGGCGCACGGCGGCGTCGAGGGCGTCGCGCAGCCGGTCGATGTCGGTGGTGTTGTTCTCCACATTCTTGTAGCTCTCCCAGTCGCGCTCATACCACCGCTGCGGCTCGTCGCTGTCGCTGTCCATGTAGTGCCCGGGCAGAAAGGGCTCAATGGCGTTGCAAGTGCCCTCAAGGGCCTTCAGCTCCGACGCGAAGTAGAGTCTTCCCTCGGTGTCGTAGCCCAGATAGAGCGGTATCACGCCGATGGGGTCGCGTGCTATGAGATAGTAGTCGCGCTCGCTGTCGTAGAGCGCAAAGGCAAATATTCCACTCAGCTTCTCAAGGAAATCCTTGCCATACTTGAGGTAGAGCGGCAGTATCACCTCGCAGTCGCTGCCGGTGAGAAACTCATATTCGCCCTCAAATTCCTTGCGAAGCTCCTGGTGATTGTAGATCTCGCCATTCACGGTGAGAATCACCTTGCCATCGGCAGTCTTCAGTGGCTGCCCGCCCGACTCCGGGTCGACAATCGACAGTCGCTCATGCGACATTATGGCATTGTCGCCGCAGTAGATTCCCGACCAGTCGGGACCACGATGGCGTATCTTCTTCGACATTTTCAATATATTCTGGCGCATGGCACTGGTGCCAACGTTTTGTCCAAATAATCCTACTATTCCACACATAATGTAATAATAATTTTGTTTATCCTTTCTTTTTGCTTGCAAAGGTAGCGCAATTCTGTCATTCCGCCAAATTTTACGCGCATTTTTTTACAATTTGCCCTCATTTTCCGCTCATGCACAGCATTTGTTGCGAGAAGTAGCACTTTTTATCACCAAATTATCATTGATTAAAGAAAATTTGCTAAATTTGCGGTGATATTTGCCGCGAGGTGGCAATGGTTTCAATTTTCGTGCATCAGGATTGTGCTTCATCGAGTCGGGCAGTGGATGTGCATTCCGGCTGTGATTTGATTGTGGACATCGGGTGGCGAGTGTGGATTGTAGATTGTAGATTAATTACATTCAATTCTAATATATAGCTTAACCAGTTAACTATGAGTAGATTAATTCTGAAATGGGGGATGATTCTTGCCTTGTTGATGGCGT